>DAIMIM010000040.1:0-13654 GCA_036722755.1 Caldimonas sp.
GGGCCGGTGTCGCCCATCATCCAGAAGTTGTCGGACGCGTAGCGCGCGCCTTTGTTGTCGCCGATGCGCACGATCCTCTCGACCGGCAAGCCAATCTCGTTCTTCCAGATGTCGTAGGCCTCGTCGTCCTCGGCATAGACCGTCGCCCAGAGCTTGTCCTTGGGCAGCTTGTAGACCTCGGTCAGCAGCTCCCAGGCGAAGGCCAGCGCGTCTTTCTTGAAGTAGTCGCCGAAGCTGAAGTTGCCGAGCATCTCGAAGAAGGTGTGGTGCCGCGCCGTGTAGCCGACGTTCTCGAGGTCGTTGTGCTTGCCGCCGGCGCGGATGCACTTCTGCGCCGTGGCGGCGCGCACGTAGGGCCGCTTGTCGAAGCCGAGGAAGACGTCCTTGAACTGGTTCATCCCGGCGTTGGTGAAGAGCAGCGTCGGGTCGTCGCCCGGCACGACCGGGCTCGAGGCGACGATCGTGTGCCCCTTCGACGCGAAGTAGTTCAGGAACGTGGAACGGATTTCGGAAGCTTTCATCGTTCGTCGGCAGTCACGGGATCGGGCGGTCGTCGACGGCCCATCCGCAATGGTAGGCGCTGATGGCGCGCGGCACGGCGGCAGCGGCGCAAGGCACGGCGCCGAGACAGGCTCAGCGCTCGTCGTTCGCGGCCTGGCGCAATGTGCCGCTCGCGTCCTGCGCCGCCGCCGGGCCGCCGACCGACATCGGCGGCGCCACCGCCGCCAACGCCAGAGCACGACGCAGCAGGCGGTCGGCCTGGTTGCCGTCGCCCGGATAGTGGGCGATGCCAACCGCGACAGCGACCGACAGCTCGACGCCGCCGATCGGAAACGGCATGACGATGCCGGTGGCGAGCTTGTCGGCAACACGAGCCGCATCGGCGGGCGGCAGCACCGCCCCGAGCAGCACGGCGAAGCAATCGTCGCCGACCGACGCGACGATGTCGCTGGCCCGCACGGCAGCGCGCAGGCGGACGGCGATCTTGCGGCGCAGCAGCTCGATGTCGTCGCTCGGCGCCGCGCCAGCGGCGGAGGGCTCGATTCGCAGGGCCACCACCGCCATCGGCGCGGGCTCTCGCTCGCGCAGGGCAAGCAGCTGGCTCAGGTGCTCGACAAACTGCTGGCGATGCGGCAAGCCGGTCGCCGGGTCGGTTGCGTAGGCGGGGCGACGCCCTTCGCCGCGACGACGCCGCTCGACCGCGAAGCGCAGCCGGCGCCAGCCGGCTGCGCCGACCAGCTCGTCGGGCGCCAGCACGTCATCGGCGCCGCGCCGCATCCAGCCGAGCGCGGGCTCGGCATCGGGCAACATGACCACGACGATCAGCGCGGCCCGCGCCGCGATGGCTTCGACCTCCGGGGCCGAGACGACAACGCTGGCCGCATCGAGAACGACGGCGTCGCAACGCGCGTCGCCGGCCAGGCGGGCCTGCGCCTCGATCAGCGTCGAGGCACGCTCGATCTCGGCGACCGGCTCGCCGCTGGGCGCGACCAGGGCAGCGAGGGGCGCCGAGGCGCCGATCAGGAGAAGGCGCAGCGGCCGGCTATCGACCACGGCCCGGCGCCGGAGCGCGCCGCACCGACGGCCGCGCCGAGGCATCGACGCTCGGCGGAGAGGCGCTGGCAGGGTTGCCTGTCCCCGTGACGCTGTCGCCGACGCCGCGGAACAGCGGCGACGCGTCGATCGCGGAACGGCCGCTCGTCGTCGTTCCGTATCCCGACGAGGCGAACACTTCGCTGATGCCGTTGGCGAGCAGTTCGGGGCAGCCGGTCTCGTCGGGGATCATCGTCAGGTGGGCGCCTGCGAAGCGCCCGCGCAGGCCGTCGTGGATCTGCTTCGACAGATCGACAGGTGCTCGCGTCGACCGGTAGATGAGCTGGTTGTCGCCGCCGTAGATGAAGAAGCAACTGGCCGACGCGACGGTGGGCAGGCCGAGGCCGAAGCACACCAGGGCGGCAAAAACGGTCTGGGCTTTCATCGGTTTCGCTCCTCGTGTCGAATCTCGCGACTTTACGGCGACTTCCTGGTCGCCAGCGACTTCGAACTGGGCAATGGCGTGCGACCGTACACGCGCGCGGCCGAGGCCGCCGGTCTCGGCGCCGATGCGAAGGCCTCGGGCGAGACCACAGTGCGTCCGTCCGCCGACCGGAGCAGGCGGCCGCCGCTGGCCCCGAGACCGTCGCACGGTCCTTGCTGGAAGATCACTTCCTGGCCGGTCGGGCAGCGAAAGATCTGCGCCTGGGACGCCGAGGCGATGACGAGAGCGCCGAAAGCAGCAGCTCCGGTCATGAACAGTCGGCGACGCATGGGCCTTTCTGCAGGGTGGCGACGCTGCGCACTCTAGGTGAACGCCCGCGCCATGTGCACGGCGCTTCGTGAACGTCGACACGGTCGGTCTACCATCCATTCATGCGCGCGGCCGCCATCGCACTCGTCGGTTGTCTTCTCGGAGGCGCTGCCGCTGGCGCCGATAACCTGAGCGTGAAGGTCCGGCGTCAAGGCGACACGGTCGTCATGGACGTCGAGGCCAACGCGCCTGGCTCTGTCGGCGAGGCGTGGTCGGTGCTGACCGACTACGACCACATGGCCTCGTTCATCTCGAACATCAAACAGAGCAAGGTCACGGCGCACGACGGAAATTCGCTCCAGGTCGCGCAGGCCGGCGAGACCAGGGTGGGCTTTCTCACCTTCGACTTCGCCGTCGTCCGCACGGTCGAGCTGGTGCCGCAACAGGAGATTCGCTCGGGCCTCGTGAGCGGCGACTTCAAGTCCTACACGTCGATCACGCGGCTCACGCCGACGCCAGCCGGCGTGCGCATCTCTCACCACGGCGAGTACGTTCCCAAGCGGTGGCTGCCGCCACTGGTCGGGCCGGCGGTCATCGAATCCGAGACGAAGAAGCAGTACGGGGAATTCGTCGCCGAGATCGCGCGCCGCAGCGCCGCGGCGCAGGGACGCTAGGCGTGTCGGCGTTTGCCTCCCTGCGCCTCGTCGAACGCACCAGCTGTTACACCCGGACGAGGGCTGCCATTTTCGTCGGGCGGACCGCACAATGGCCCTCGTGGGATCCGCTCTCGACTCCTCTCCGACGGCTACTGCACTGAGTGCGTCCGAGGCGGCCGCAACACAGGTTGTCCCTCAGGACGCGCTCTTCGCGGCGCTCTACAACGAGTTGCATCGGCTTGCGCGACGGGAAGCGTGGCGCGCCGGGCCCGATGCGCCGCTCGGCGCCACGACGCTCCTGCACGAGGCCTATCTCGACATGTCGCGGCGCGACGCGATCACCTTTCCCGATCGGGCCCGCTTTCTTGCCTACGCGGCGCGGGCGATGCGCAACGTCATGATCGATCACGTCCGCGAGCGCGGCGCCCAGAAGCGCGGTGGCGGCCTGCACATCACGTCGCTCGACACCCAGACCGCGGCGGCCATCGCCGAGCCCGAGTTGCTTTGCGACATCGGCATCGCCCTCGACGAGCTCGGTGTGCTCGAGCCGGCGCTTGCCCAGATCGTCGATCTGAAATTCTTCTGCGGCTTCGGCGTCGCCGAAATCGCCGCGCTGCAAGGCGTGTCCGAGCGCACGGTGCAGCGCCAGTGGGAAAAGGCGCGCGCGCTGCTCTATCGGTCCCTCGGCCCCGGCCGATGATCGTCGACGCAGGGCAGTGGCAGCGACTCAGCGCGCTGCTCGACGAACTGCTCGATCTGGACCTGCCGCTGCGCACCGCCAGGCTCGCGGAGCTGCACGTACAGGAACCGGCGCTGGCATCGGAGCTGGCCTCGCTGATCGAAAGCTCCACTCGCGCCGACGAGGCGCAGTTCCTGGCCGGCCACATGCCGGCGCCGGCCGGCTTCAGCGGCGCCGGCACCGCCACGCTGTCGGGCGAGCGCATCGGCGCCTATCTGATCGACGCACCGCTCGGCCAGGGCGGCACCGGCGCGGTGTGGCGGGCCCGGCGCAGCGACGGCCGTTTCGAAGGCGAGGTCGCCTTCAAGCTGCTGCACCTGTCGCTGGTGGGACGCACCGGTGCGCGCCGGTTCGAACGCGAGGGCGCGATCCTGGCCCGACTGTCGCACCCGAACATCGCCCGCCTGCTCGATGCCGGCGTCACCGCCGCGGGCCAGCCGTACCTCGTGCTCGAGCTGGTCGAAGGCGAGCGCATCGACCGCCACTGCGACAGCCGCAAGCTCGGCGTCGGTGCGCGCGTCGAGCTCTTTCGCCGTGTGCTCGAAGCCGTCTCGCACGCGCACCGCCATCTCGTCATCCACCGCGACATCAAGCCGAACAACATCCTGGTCGGCCGCGAGGACGACGTGAAGCTGCTCGATTTCGGTATCGCCAAGCTGCTGCAGGAAAGTGCCGACGAAGGCGCGGCAATGGATTTGACCCGCGACGGAGGCCAGGCCTTGACGCCCGACTACGCGGCGCCCGAGCAGCTACGCGGCGAGCCCGTCACGACGGCGACCGACGTCTACTCGCTCGGCGTGCTTCTGCATCAGTTGCTGACGGGGCAGCACCCGACCATCGCCGAGCAATCGACGCCCGCCGAAGTCGTCCGGGCAACCCTCGACATCGACCCGACCCGCCTGTCGAGCGCCGTCACCGATGGCGGCGCCATGGCGGACGGGCCGGCGCTGCAGCGCATCGCGGCAGACCGCGACACGTCGCCGGCGCGCCTCAGGCGCCAGCTCGGCGGTGACCTCGAGAACATCGTCGCCAAGGCGCTGCGCAAGGTTCCGGCCGAGCGCTACCGGACGGTCGATGCCTTCCACGACGACCTTCGCCGCTGGGCCGCCGGCGAGCCGGTCAGCGCGCGCGCCGATTCGCTCGTCTATCGCATGCGGCGCTTCGTGTCGCGCCATCGCATTCCGGTCGCCGCGGCCGCCCTCACCTTTGCGGCCATCGTCGCCGGTCTGGTCGGCACGATCACCCAGGCCCACCGCGCCACGCTGGCCAGCGAGCGCGCGTCGCACGACGCCGAGGAGGCCCGCCAGGACCGCGACACCGCGCTGGAGCAGCAGCGCCTCCTGCGCGGCACCAACGAGTTCTTCATCATGATGATGCGCGACGCGGCCGGCGGCGATCCCGGCGCGATCCGCAAGCAGCTCGACCGGGCCCGCGTGCTGATCGCCCAGACCAGCTTCGAGAAACCGATCGTCAAGGTCGCCCTGCAGCGCCAGATCTCGGCCCGCTACATGGAGCTCGGCGACGCCGCCACCGCCACGCAGCTGCTGCGCGACGCGATTGCCTCGACCGAGGGAACCGATCTCGCGGCGCCGACCAGCGGCGTGCCCGTCAACCTCGCCTGCTCGCTCGCCAACATCCTCTTAGAGGGCAGCGATCCAGACGCCGCACTGGTGGAGCTCGATCATGTCGACGGCCTGATGGTGGCAGGGGCACAGGTCTCGATTCCCAGCCAGGTCGAGTGCCGAATCTACCGAGGCTACTCGACGCTGGCGCTGGGGCGCTACGCGGAAGGGGTGTCCATCGTCCGCAACGCCCTCGCCATGCTCGACGATGCGGGCATTCACAAGGGCGAACAGCGCAAGGTCGTGCGCAGCGCGCTCTCGCTGGCGCTGGCGCAGGACGGCCGCAACGCGGATGCCATGGCGATCGCCAAGCCGCTGCTGGCCGAAAGCGAGGCCGAGCAGGGAGGAGAGTCGCTCGCGGTGTTGCGCCGCTCCTCGATCGTCACCGCCATCACCCGCGCCGGCGGCGATCCGCTCGCCGCGCTGGCACTGTCCGACGCCGACCAGCAGCGCGCCAATCGCCTTCTCGGCGGCCAGGACGACATCGCCATCGGCATGGAGCACGGCCTCATTCTTCTTGCCCTCGGCCGCGATGCCGAAGCGGCGGAGAGTCTCGCTCGCACCGGGCAGGCCGCGCGCGCGCAGAAATCGGTGAGCACCCTGGCGCTCGGCCTGGCCGAGGTCGAGGCATTGCTTGGCGCCGGGCAGCCGGATGCCGCGTTGCGCCGCTTCGGCGAGCTGAAGCCCTTGCGCGACAAGGCGGCTCGCGACGGCCGGCCGGCCCGGATCGAATCGCTGCGCATCGACGCGCTGCTCGCCACGGCCCGCGGCGACCGTCGGGCTGCCGCGACGAGCCTCGACGCCGCCGATCGCCTGGTGGCCGACGCCGGTGGCGCGTCACATCCGATGGCGTTCGCCCTCGCCTCGGCGCGCGCGTCGATGGCGCTCGCGACATTCCGTGCAACGGGCACGGAGGATGCGGGGGCACGAATCGCCGAAGGATTGTCGGCCGCCGATCGGGCGCTCGCGGCGGCGCGACGCAGCGCCATTCAACCCGAACGTTCGAGCGACGTCGGCCGGGCGTTTCTGCTCCGCGCCCGGATCCTGTCGGCGGCCAATCGTGGCGACGAGGCCGCGCACGACGCCGAGAGCGCGAGACGCCACCTCGAAGCGACCCTGGGCAGCGCGAACGCCGACACGCGTACCGCGGCGGAGCTGGCCGGCAAGCCGGTCTAGCGCGTCGTGACCATCAGCCGACCTGCGACGCTCAGCCGTCGCCGGGGGCCACTGTTTCAGGAAAGCCGCTGCGCTCTTCGCCGATGGCGTCGATCAGCACTTGGGCTTCGTCCATGAATGTCTGCCAGCGCAACGGTTGCGAGACATAGAGCGCGCTCAGCACCCGGCACAGGTCATCCGGCGAATGCGACGCCAGACCTCCGGAGACGCTCAGCAGCTGAAGCCGCGTCGCCGGCCGCAATTCTTTCCTTCGATCCTTCACGGGTGTGTACGCCGGTGGAAGCAGAGGGCGTCATTCTGCATCGTTTGCGCGACGCAAGACACCGACCGGGCCGCGTACGATGGCCGCTCCTCTGGGCTGCGCCGATGCGAAGAAAGTGATGTGACCGTGTTCAAGACGATCGCGGTCGCGCTTCTGGCCTGTGCTGCCTTCCAGGGCTCGGCGCACGCCTTCGGCCCCGAGGGCCACGCGGTCGTCGCGCTGATCGCCAACCAGCTGCTCGCAGCGCAGACGCGTGCGCGCGTCGACGCCATCCTGGCACGCGAGCCAGGCGCCACGCTCGCCTCGATATCGAGCTGGGCAGATCGATCTCGAGACCGGCTCACGACCTCCTGGCACTACGTCAACATGCCACGCGGCCCGGACTGCGACTACGTGGCGGCGCGCGACTGTCCCGGCGACAGCTGCGGCGTCGAGGCCTTGAAGACACAGCTCGCCCGGCTCTCGTCAGCGACCGGGGCGGATCAGCTCGAGGCGCTCAAGTTCGTCGTCCACATCGTCGCCGATCTGCACCAGCCGCTGCACGCCGGCCATGCCGACGACAAGGGGGGCAACACGGTCCAGCTGCGGGCGTTCGGCGCGGGCACGAATCTTCACGCGCTGTGGGACAGCGGGCTGCTCCGGCACATCGATCCGGACGCGAGCGCATTGACGGCGAGGCTGCTCGCGACCGCCACGCCTGCCGGCTCGCTTGCGGTGTCGCCCGGGCAATGGGCGAAGGAAAGCTGCCTGATCGTCGGCCGCCCCGACTTCTATCCGACGGGCAGAGCGCTGACGAACGACTATCTGCGCACCTACGACCCGATCGTTCTGGATCGCCTCCATCTCGCCGGCGTCCGGCTCGCGGCGGCGCTCGACGCGACGTTCGGGCCCTCTGGGCGAGATGGACGAGCCGTGGCGCCGGTGCCTGCGGGCGCGAAGGATGCCTCGTCGATCCATGGCAATTCGGCGCGCACCCCGACCGGCGACTGATGCGCCGATCCCCGAGAGCTGTGCAGCGGCTGGCGACAGCGATGTCGGCTCGACCTCAGGGACTCACCAATGCCGACAATCGACGGCTGGCGTCCTGCATCGCGCGCAGCGCCGCTTCGGTATCGATGCGCGTGAGACGGCGGTTTTCGACCACGACCTCGCCGCCAACGACGACCGTGCGCACGTCCGAGCCGCGAGCCGCGTGAACGAGATTCGTCGTGATCGCGTCCGGCGTGCCCGGAACGAGATGGAACTGCTGCAGGTCGACCAGCACGAGATCCGCGAGAGCCCCCGGGGCGAGGCTGCCGATCTCGAGGCCCAGTGCGCGAGCGCCTGCACCTGTGGCCATGTCCACCACGGTCGATGGCGGAAGGACCCCGGCGTCGAGGTGCGTTCCCTTGTGAAGAAGCGACGTGAACTTCATCACATCGAACATGTCGAGCCGGTTGTTCGCCTTGGCTCCGTCGGTGGCCAAGGCAACGCCGACCCCTGCCGCGAGCAGCTCGGGGACGGGCGCCATGCCCGAGGCAAGCTTCAGGTTGGCATGCGGACAGTGGGCAACGTTCGTCGCCGATTCCGAAAGAAGTCGACGGTCGTCGACATCGGCCCAGACGCAATGAGCGAGCACCGTGCGTTTGCCCAATGCGCCCAGGACGGCGAGCTGTGCGATCGGCGAGCGCCCGGTGCGAGCGCGGGTCCGTTCGACCGCAACCCGGCTCTCGGCGCAATGCAGATGCAGGCCGGTGTGAAACTCCGCCGCAAGGGCCGCGCCGGCGGCGATCGTGCCGTCGCTGCAGGTCTCGAGATCATGCAATCCGACCCAGACAGAGACGCGATCGGCGGCCGCACCGCGGTTTTCCAGCAATCGGCGAACATCCGCCAGCTGCGGCGCAAAGCTGCGCTCATCGAGCACGTACGGTGCGATCACGACGCGCATGCCGATGTCTCGCGCGGCACGCATCGCCGCTTCCGGCCGCAGGCACATGTCGAGAATGGTGGTCGTGCCGGAGAGGAGCGCCTCGCCATAGGTCACGAGCGCGGCGGTGTAGGCGTCGCTGTCGGTGAGCAGCGTCTGCTCCCGCTCGATCGTCGCGATCCAGGCCTCGAGCCGCATCCCTTCGGCGCTGCCCCGCGTCAGGCTCGAATGCGAGTGCGCGTGGGTATTGACGAGGCCCGGCAGCACGGCGCAGCCGGACGCATCGAGGCTGCTCAGCGACGCGTCGCGCGGCGCGATGCCGCGGCCCACTGCAGCGATGCGCCCCTCACGGATGTCGATCCAGCCGACGAACGGCGGCTCGCCGCCTCCCGGCAACACGAGGCCGCCTTCGATGCGCATCGCTGCGGTCGCTGCCCGCGTCATGCGGTCACCTGCGCCGATCGACCGCATCGGCGCCGCGCAAGGCGCGGCGCTCGAGCCAGCCGAACAGGGTGAACGTGAGAATGCCGATCGCCGCGAGCACGAAGATGGCGACGAACAGCAGATCGGTTCGCAGCTGCGTCGCCGCCGTGATGACGAGATAGCCGAGGCCCCGATCGGCGCCATAGAACTCGCCCACCACCGCACCCACGAGCGCCAGCGATGCGGCAATCTTGAAGCCGGCGAACACGAAGGGCAGCGCGCTCGGCAATTGCACCTTGAAAAAGATCTGGCGTCGGGTCGCGTTGATCGAGTGCATCAGGTCAAGGATGCGCTCGTCGGCCGCCTTGAGACCACGGGTCGTGTTGGTCACGATCGGAAAGAACGTGATGATCGCGGCGATGACCACCTTCGTCGCGATGCCGAAGCCGAGCCAGATGTTGAGAAGCGGCACGATCGCGATGATCGGCACGGCGTTGGAGACGATCACGTACGGAAAGATGCCGCGCTCGAGAAAGCGCGAGTTGGCGATGCCGGCGGCCAGGGCGATGCCGAGCACCGCCGAAATGGCGAAGCCCAGGCCGGCCTCGAGCAGCGTCAGGCCGGTGTGGTAGCCAAGGTCCTGGGTGCGAAAAAAGCGCGCAGCGATCGCTGACGGCGCCGGCAGCAGCCAGGCGGCGATGCCGAGCATGCGGACAGCGAGCTCCCATGCGAGCAGCAGTGCGGCCAGGATCAGCGCGGGCGGGCCGAAACGTGCGAATGCGAGACGAACGTCGCGAGTCGTCACCTGGTTCTTGCGTGCCGCGTCGCTCACGTCAGCAAGGCCTCTCGAACGGCTCGCATCTGGGCCACGAATTCGAGCGTTTCGCGCATGTCGGCGATCCGTGGGCGTGGCAGCTGCACGTCGATCACTGCCTTGATTCGCCCGGGATGCGCCGACATCACGACGACACGGTCGGCGAGATACACGGCCTCGGAAATGTTGTGCGTGACGAACAGGATGGTCTTCTTCTCCCGGCTCCAGATATCGAGCAGATCGTCCTGCAGTTGATTCTTCGTCAGCTCGTCGAGGGCGCTGAACGGTTCGTCCATCAGCAGAATGGAAGGGTTCCAGGACAAGGCGCGGACAATCGCGACCCGCTGCTTCATGCCGCCGGAAAGCTCGTTCGGATAGGCATGGCGGAACTGCTCCATTCCAACGCGTCGCAGCAATTCGACGCAGCGCGCTTCCCGGTCGGCGGCAGGAAAATCCACGACCTCGAGCGGCAGCCTGACGTTGTCCTGCGCGGTACGCCACGGCATCAAGGCCGCTTCCTGGAACACGAACCCGAAGTCGTTGCGGCGGCGCGCGTCGGCCGCAGTCGCGCCTCGAACCATCACCGTTCCGTTGCTCGGCGGCTGCAGGTCGCTCACGACGCGCAGCAAGGTGCTCTTGCCGCATCCCGTCGGGCCGAGAAGCGCGACAAACTCGCCATCGACGATGTCCAGCGACACGTCGCTGATCGCCTGCACGACCCTGCCGCGCGCCTCGAAGGCGACCCCCACGTGGCGTAACGAGATGCAGGGCGACGCCGACCCGGGCTCGGACGCGCCGCCGCGAGACGGCCTGTGCGGCGCTGACCGAGGCACCGGAACGGCGACGGTCACCGATCCATTCCGGCTGCGAAGAGGGTGGTCGCGGCAGGCGACGTTTCGACCAGGCCGACGCGCTTCGCCGTCTCGACGGTCTGCTGCCATCCGGCAGCGGTCTGCCCGCCGAAGCTCGCCATGTCGGCGCCCTTGGTCGACCAGAACGGCACGGTCTTGGCAAGAACCCTCACTTCGCGTGCAAGGTCGACCTCGCTCACCGATTTGGCGAGCGCCTGCACCGCGGCCTGCTTGTCGGCGGCAGCGGCCTCGACGGCGCGGCGCGTGGCGCGAACGAATCCGCGCACCAGCTCGGGCTTGGCGGCAAGCAGCTTGTCGTTGACCACGAGCATCAATCCGTAGGCGTTGACGCCCTGGTCGGCGATCAGCATCTCGTGGATGGGCATCCCGGCCGACTCGGCCTCGATGGACTCGTTCATCGTGAAGCCCATCAGCGAATCGACCTGGCCGACCAGCAAGGGTTGGACGCCAAAGCCGATGTCGACGAGGTTGACCTTCTTCGCGTCGATCTTGTTGACCGCGAGCAAGGCCATCAGCCCCTGGTACGTCGCGCTGGCGCGCTTCGAGCCCACCTTGATACCGGTCGTCAACTGCTGCACGCTGGTCACCGGCTTCGCCTTCGGGCTGAGCAGTGCGATCGGCGTGCGCTGGTAATAGGCCGCGACCGCCTTGACGGGCACGCCTTGTTCGGCGGCCTGGACAAGGACGAGCGCGTCGACCAGCGCCACGTCGACCGACGCAGCGCCGACCTGCTTGACGGAATCCGACGACCCCGACCCCGCAACGATGGTCAGGTCGATGCCCTCGGCGGTGTAGTAGCCACGCTCCTTGCCGAGATAGAACGGGACATGCTGGCCGCCCGGCTTCCAGTCCAGACGCAACGTCATCTTCGCCGCCGCTTGCGCGAGAACAGGTGCGTGGGCGGTCAGGGCAACGGAAGCGCAAAGCGCCAGGAAGGCCGAGCGGGTCAGGGATCCGGACATTGGTTTCTCCGTGAAGGGGTCAGTGGTGGTCGAGGTAGTCGCGCGCCCATGCGAGTGCCGCATCCGGAAGTTCGGTGCGCTTGGCCTTGCTGTCGAGCGGCTGGGTGGCATCGATGGCGAGCTTGGCAGACATCCCGTCGACCGAGGACGGGTCGAGTCGATTGCAGAAGACTTTCGGGACCATGAACATGTCGGTGTCGGCCTGGAAGCGCGTCGCCAGAGCCCACATCACCTCGTCATCCTGGAAGACATCGACGTCGTCGTCGACCGCGACGACGAACTTGAGGTAGTTGTCGAGGCCCAGCAACAGCATCAACGCGTGTCGAGCCTGGCCCTCCGCGGTCTTCCTGAGCGACAGATAGGCGTGAAAGTGGGTTCCGGATTTCGGAAAGTTGAGCGCCACGAGATTGGGCACGAGCTCCTTCAGCCGCGAGAACACGTGCGCTTCCTTGGCACTGCGGCCGAGCAGCAGATGCTCGTTCGAAAAGCCCGGAACGATGTCCAGGAAGACGGGCTTGGCACGGCGCGTCACCGCTTTGACGACGAAGACGTTGCGGGTCGATCGATACGTGGAATAGCCGGTGTATTCGCCGAAGGGGCCCTCGTCCTCCTGGACCCCGGCGAGGATTTCGCCTTCGAGCACGTACTCCGCCTCGGCGGGCACCTCGACATCGATCGTTCGGCACTTGACGAGTTCGACCGGATGCCCGAGGAGACTTCCGGCGATGGCAAATTCATCCACCTCTATGGCGACCTTCGCTGCCGCGGCCAGATAGATCGCCGGATGACAACCGATGACCACCGCGACCTCGAGATTGCGGCCGCGCGCCTCACAGCGCTGCAAATGATCCCAGATGTGTCCGCGCGAATGCAGGCTCGCCCCGAAACGGTCGCGCCCCTTCAACTGAAGCCGCTGAAAGCTCAGATTCCGCACGCTGGTGTCGGGGTCCTTGCAAACCAGGATTCCCGAGCTGATGTAGCGACCGGCATCGCCTGAGAAATGTCGGCTGATCGGCAAGGCGGCACAGTCGACCTCGACGCCCGTCTCCACCACGTCCTGGACGTCGCCGGAGGCGACGATCTCGGCTGGAACCAGCCGGCCCAGGGCAGCTGCGAACGTGGCATTGAACTGTTCGCGCGACGTGCCGGCCATGCGCGCAATGCGGCCGCGGTCGGCGAAGAGGTTGGTGACAATCGGCACGTCGCCGCCGCCGGGATGGTCGAATTGAATCACCGGCGAACGCTTGCGCGCATCGAGCTCGAGCGCGAGCGCTGTCTTGAAGAAATCGGCGGCCACCGGCTCGGTGACGTGCAGAACCTCGCCTGCAGGCAGTTCGGCGAGAAAGGTGCGCAACGATGGCAAGCAAGACTCCGATCGGCGTGTGCAGTCGGGGCGAACGAGCGAATGCCGTTGCCAGACCACGATCGGCGATTATTGTTGAACAGGGCTCATGGCCCGACCTGGCCGCGCGGAATGTCGAAGAGCCGACAATATGGCTCCGCTCCTGCGCATCGAAGCCGGTCCGTGCCCGATCTCCCGCTCGCGTCGCGCCATCACATTCGTCGCCTTCTTGCCGGGCTCGGTCTGCTCCTGCCAATGCACTGTGCAAACGCGCAGAGCGCAGCGGAGGACCCCGGCCCGTCGATGCCGGCGGCCCGTGCCCGCATCGGCTTCGAGCGCCTGAGATTCCCGGGCGACGAGCAAGTCGGCCTGGTCGGCACGAGCTACCTCGTCGATGTGCCAGGGCTCAGCGGCGTCGCCTTGGGCCCCGCAGCCTACGGCGCCATCACGGGGCGCCGCGGCGGCCTGTTCACGATCGGCGGCGAAGCGGCCTGGCGGCGCCGGCTCGTCGGCCCGCTGGACATGGAGATCGGCTTGTACGCCGGTGGTGGCGGTGGCGCGGCGGCGCCGCAAGGCGGCGGCCTCATGCTGCG
>DAIMIM010000041.1:0-13621 GCA_036722755.1 Caldimonas sp.
AGATGGCGACGAGCACGTTGGCGCCGGTCACTTCCTTCTTGCCGCTGCCGGTCGACTGGACGTGCATGATCGCGCGCTGGATGACGCGCTGGAAGCCCAGCGTCGGCTGCGTGTCGACCTCGTCGGCGCCGCCAACCGTGGGCGTGTTCTCCTTGATGAAGCCGACCAGGCTCTTGCGGAGATCATCGAGATTGGCGGAGCAGGCGCGCAGCACCTCTGCCGCCGACGGGTTGTCGAGCAGCGCCATGAGAAGGTGCTCGACCGTGATGAATTCGTGGCGCTGCTGGCGTGCTTCGACGAACGCCATGTGCAGACTGACTTCCAACTCTTGCGCAATCATGCGGACTCCATAGTGCATTGCAGCGGATGACCGCCGCGTCTGGCGGCGGCGAGCACGAGCTCGACCTTGGTCGAGGCGACGTCCTTCGAAAACACGCCGCAGACGCCGCGGCCCTCATGATGGATCTTGAGCATGATCTGCGTCGCGGTCTCGAGATCGCGGTTGAAATATTCCTGCAGCACCATCACGACGAACTCCATCGGCGTGTAGTCGTCGTTGAGCAGGACCACCTGGTACATCCGCGGCGGCTCGGTCTTTTGGGCCTTGCGCTCGACGACAACCGCACCCTGGCCGTCATCCGGGCGGGGTGGCCTGGTGACTGGCGGAGCCGGCGGTGGCGGCTGATCGGCGGGCATAAATTCATTCTATCGACTTGGCGGTCTCACGCGGTATGCCGAAGCATATTGGCCTCAGGCAGGAGTTCACAAGGGAAGGCTCGGTCGTGCGTTGTTTCGCTCGTTCGGAGATGGCGGCGTCGCCCACGGACAAAACCAGCCGATCGGCCGGGTGCTCTCGGCGGAGACGGGCGAAAAAAAGCCCGCCATCGGGCGGGCTTCGAGCGCGGCCTCGGCCAGCTCACATGTGGTCGATCATCACCTGGCCGAAACCGGAGCACGACACCTGTGTCGCGCCGTCGAGCAGACGCGCGAAGTCGTAGGTGACCTTCTTCGACAGAATCGACTTCTGCATCGAGCTGATGATGAGGTCGGCCGCGGCGGTCCAGCCCATGTGCCGAAGCATCATCTCGGCCGACAGGATCTCCGAGCCCGGGTTGACGTAGTCCTTGCCGGCGTACTTCGGCGCGGTGCCGTGCGTGGCCTCGAACATCGCCACCGAATCACTCATGTTGGCACCCGGCGCGATGCCGATGCCGCCGACCTGCGCCGCCAGCGCGTCGGAGACGTAGTCGCCGTTCAGATTGAGCGTGGCGATGACCGAGTACTCGGCCGGGCGCAACAGGATCTGCTGCAGGAAGGCGTCGGCGATGACGTCCTTGACGATGATCTCCTTGCCGGTCTTCGGGTTCGTGAACTTGCACCACGGGCCGCCGTCGATGGGCTCGGCGCCGAACTCGCGTTGTGCCAGGCCGTAGCCCCAGTCACGGAATGCGCCCTCCGTGAACTTCATGATGTTGCCTTTGTGCACCAGCGTCAGTGAAGGCTTGTCGTTGTCGATCGTGTATTGCATGGCCTTGCGCACGAGCCGCTCGGTGCCCTCGCGCGAAACCGGCTTGATGCCGATTCCCGATGTGTTCGGAAAACGGATCTTCGTGACGCCGAACTGCTCTTGCAGGATCTTGATGAGCTTTCTCGCGCTGTCGCTTTCGGCTTCGAACTCGATGCCTGCGTAGATGTCTTCCGAGTTCTCGCGGAAGATCACCATGTGCGTCTTCTCCGGTGCCTTGACCGGCGACGGCACGCCCTTGAAGTACTGGATCGGCCGCAGGCAGACGTAGAGGTCGAGCTCCTGGCGCATCGCGACATTGAGCGAGCGGATGCCACCGCCCACGGGCGTCGTCAGCGGCCCCTTGATCGACACGACGTACTCCCGGATCGCTTCGAGCGTCTCGGGCGGCAGCCACACGTCGGGCCCGTAGACCTTGGTTGACTTCTCGCCGGCGTAGACCTCCATCCAGTGGATCTTCTTCTTGCCGGCGTAGGCCTTGGCGACCGCGGCATCGACGACCTTGATCATCACCGGTGTGATGTCGAGCCCCGTGCCGTCGCCCTCGATGAAGGGAATGATCGGCTGGTCTGGCACCGACAGCGAGAAGTCGGCATTGACGGTGATCTTCTGCCCGCCTTCGGGCACCTTGATGTGCTGATACATGAGAATGGGGCTCCGCTGGCGTTGCCGTGTGCAAATGCAAACCTGAAATTCTAAGTCGGATGCCGAACCATGAACGAGAGACTACGGACCTGGCTCGCAGTGGCGGCCTTTTGCTTCGCGACCGGTGCCGCGGCCCAGACCGGACCGCAATCGCTGCCGAAGATCCGCCTCAACGTCGGCATTCTTAACATCAATGCCGAGTTGGCGCAATCGGCCGAAGAGCGGGAGATCGGCCTGATGTTTCGTACCGCGATGGCCGGCAACGACGGAATGATCTTCGTCTTCGAGCATCCGGGCCAGCAATGCTTCTGGATGAAGAACACGCTGATTGCGCTCGACGTCGCCTTCATCGCCGACGACGGCGCCATCGTCAACATCGATCGGATGGCGGCGCAGACGCTCGACGGCCACTGCTCGGACAAGCCCGTGCGCTACGTTCTGGAGATGAACGACGGCTGGTTCGGCAAGCGCGGCATTCGCGCCGGACAGAAGATCAAGGGCTTGCCGCCGATCCACTGAGGCCGGGCCCCGGACAGGGGCCCGGCCGCTCGCCCGTCAGGCGAAGTTCTTCGCCGCGAAGTCCCAGTTGACCAGCGAGCCGAGAAAGGCCTCGGCCCACTTCGGGCGCGCATTGCGGTAGTCGATGTAGTAGGCGTGCTCCCACACGTCGATCGTCAGCAGCGCCTTGTCGGCAGTGGTGAGCGGCGTGCCGGCCGCGCCCATGTTGACGATG
This sequence comes from Caldimonas sp., assembly GCA_036722755.1. GTDB lineage: Bacteria > Pseudomonadota > Gammaproteobacteria > Burkholderiales > Burkholderiaceae_C > Schlegelella_A. The sequence goes on from DAIMIM010000041.1 coordinate 2,904, forward strand.
TCGACGCTGCCATCGGCCTTCTTGACGAGCCAGGTCCAGCCCGACCCGAAGTTGCCGACCGCGCTCTTCGCGAACGCTTCCTTGAACGCGGCATAGCTCGACCACTTCTTCTTGATCGCATCGCCCAGCGCCCCGCTCGGCTCACCGCCGCCGGCCGGCTTCATGCAGCTCCAGAAGAACGTGTGGTTCCAGATCTGCGCCGCGTTGTTGTAGATGCCGCCGGTCGCCTTCTTGACGATGTCTTCCAGGGCCATCGACTCGAACTCGGTGCCCTTTTGCAGGTTGTTGAGATTGTCGACGTAGGCCTTGTGGTGCTTGCCGTAGTGGTACTCGAGCGTCTCCTTGCTAAGGCTCGGCGCGAGCGCGTCCATCGGGTAAGGCAGGGGCGGCAGGGTGTGTTCCATGGCTTCCTCTTCAAGCTGCGGGTTGATGCGATTGCGGACGATTGTTGCAGCATTCCGCGTGCCGACCCTTGGCCGGGGCTGCGTTCACGACGTGGATTTGCGCGCCGCCGAAGATGCGCGTGTCGACGCGACGAGGAGCTCGGCTTCGCCGTCGGCCAACGTGGCGAGGAGCGCCTGCCCGCTCGTCACCGTGGCGACTGACGTCACCGGCCTTCCCGACGCATCGGCGAGCAGCGCATAGCCGCGCGCCAGCACCCGCCTCGGATCGACGGCGGCAAGGCGCACGGCGGCTGCGTCGAGGCGATGGGCCATGCGCGTCGACACCAGAGTCAGCGCGCTGGCGATGCGGGCGCCGGCGGCATCGCTTCGGGTTCGGCGCGCGGCGAGGTCGCGGTGCAAGGCGCTGACGAGCCGCTGCGCCAGCAGGTCCAGGCCATGAGAGCGGCGGCGTACCGCCTCGCCGGGACGGGCGAGCCGCAAGGCATTGCGGTCGAGCCGTTGCGTGGCTGTATCGACGGCGGCATGCATTCGGCGGCTCATCGCCGCGGCCTGTGCCGTCAGCTCCTCGTGCGCGGCGATCGTCTCCGGCGCGACAAGCTCGGCGGCGGCGGTCGGCGTGGCCGCGCGAACGTCGGCGGCAAGGTCGGCGAGCGTCAGGTCGGTCTCGTGCCCGACACCGCTGAGCACCGGCATCGGCGCAACGCGGATCGCACGCACGACGCGCTCCTCGTTGAATGCCCAGAGATCCTCGAGCGAGCCGCCGCCGCGACAGAGGATGAGCACGTCGACCTCGGCGCGTGCCGCAGCCAGGGCGATGGCATCGCAGAGCGCGACCGGGGCGTCGGCTCCTTGCACCAGGCTCGGGTAGACGATGACCCGCACATGCGGGGAGCGCCGCGCCAGCGTCGTCGCGACGTCGTGCAAGGCCGCGCCGGCCAGCGACGTGACCACACCGATGCGCAACGGAAACACCGGGAGCGCACGCTTGGTCTGCGCATCGAAGAGCCCTTCGCCTTCGAGCTTCGCGCGCAGGCGAAGAAACTGCTCGTACAGCGCACCGGCGCCGCTGCGCTGCATCGACTCGACGATGAACTGCAGCTCGCCGCGCGGCTCGTAGACCGCGAGACGGCCGCGCAGCTCGACGGCGTCACCCTCTTTCGCGTCGTATCCGCTCAGTTGCGCGGCGCGACGAAACATCGCGCAGCGCAGCGTCACGCCGGCCTGCGGGTCCTTGAGGTTGAAATAGCAGTGGCCGCTTCCGGCGCGCATGAAGCCCGAAATTTCGCCGCGCACGCTGCACGCGGCAAAGCTCGTCTGGACCAGCGTCGCGACCGAGCCGATCAGCTCTGCAACGCCCCAGACCGGACGAAGCTGCGTCGCCGTCGACGTGTCAACCATGGCCAAAGCGAGGGCTGGCGCGGCCCGACAACTCCACAGCCGCGCCAATGCTGGCGCTCCGGGTCAATGTGCCGCCGGCAAGCGTGCGCGCAGGATGCAAGCCATTGATATCAAACAACTTATTCATGCTCAAAAGTTCAGCAATCCAATCCGCGGCGCGCCAATGCTGAGCCCGACGGCGCGCACGGCATGGTTGTCCACAAAGTTGTCCACGGCTGCGGTGGATGATGCAGCGCCATTTGGGGGATCGATCACGTTGCATCGCCGGAACGCATGAGCGCCTCTGAAAACGTCGGCAGGCACCGCGCCATAATCGCCCGCGATGCGACCACCCGGTTGCCGCAACGGTTGCAGGAAAGGGCCATATTGCTTTCGATACTACAAGCGGCGGGATGGCCGATCCTGCCCCTGTTGATCTGCTCCGTCGCCGCGCTGGCGGTGATCCTCGAACGCGTGTCGAGCCTGCGCCGGATTCGAGTCGCGCCGTTCCGGTTGCTCGACGAAGTGATTTCGGTGACGCGAGCCCACCTGCCCGCCTCCGACGTCGTCAACAAGCTGGCCGACAACTCGGTGCTCGGTACCGTGCTCGCCGCCGGCCTGCGCGCTGTGATCGCCGAACCGCGCATCAGCGAAAGCGCGCTGCGCAACGCCTTCGAGACGGCCGGCCGGGCCGCGGCGCATCGGCTCGAGCGCTACCTCAACACGCTCGGCACGATCGCGTCGGCGGCGCCCTTGCTCGGCCTCATGGGCACGGTCATCGGCATGATCGAGATCTTCGGCTCGCAGGCGCCGGGCGGTGGAAGCAATCCGACATTGCTGGCGCATGGCATCTCGGTGGCGCTCTACAACACGGCGTTCGGCCTGATGATCGCGATCCCGTCGCTGATGTTCTACCGGTACTTTCGCGGCCTGGTCGATGCCTACACGCTCGATATGGAACAGGCCTCCGATCGCCTCGTCCCGCACCTGATGCGCTTCGCGATGCCGCGCGGCTGAGACCGGTTCGATGAATTTCCGCAGGCCGAAGCCCGAGGAACCGGAGATCAACCTGATCCCTTTCATCGACGTGCTTCTCGTCATCCTCATCTTCCTGATGCTCTCGACGACGTACTCGAAATTCACCGAGCTGCAGATTTCCCTGCCGGTCGCCGATGCCGACCAGGCGCGCGACCGGCCTCACGAGATCATCGTCTCCGTCTCCGCAGACGGGCGTTTCGCCGTGAACCACAAGCCCGTGGACGGACGAAGCGTCGAGGCACTGGCCGCGGAGCTCACGGCTGCCGCAGGCGGCTCGGGCGACATGATCCTCATCGTCTCCGCCGACGCGACCGCCGCCCACCAGAGCGTCATCAACGTGATGGATGCGGCGCGCCGAGCCGGGCTCGCGAAGCTCACCTTCGCAACCCAGTCGAGCGGCGACACGCGGCGCTGAGCGATGGCGCAACGCGCCCGCGCCGGCCTTCGTGCAGGGCTTGCACGCAGCCTGCCGCGGCTCTGGGAATCGCAGGGGTCGCTGGCGCTGCTGCCGCTGGCGTGGCTGTTCGCGGCCCTGTCGACGCTGCGCCGCTGGTTGTACCGGCGCGGCTGGCTGGCGTCGAGCGAGCTTCCCGCGCGGGTCGTTGTCGTCGGCAATCTGGTCGTCGGCGGCGCAGGCAAGACGCCAGCGGTGGTGGCCATCGTCGCTGCCTTGCGTGGGCAAGGTTGGACCCCTGGAATCATTTCGCGCGGCTACGGCCGCGCCGACGCCGGCGTCATCGCCGTGGACCCGGCGTCACCCGAGCCCGGCCGCACCGGCGACGAACCGCTGGTTCTGGCGCGGCGCACGGGTGTCCCGGTCGTCGTCGGCCGCGACCGGGTCGCCGCCGGCCACGTCCTGCTGCAAGCGCACCCGAAGATCGACGTGATCGTCTGCGACGATGGTCTGCAACATCTCGCGCTGGCGCGCGATGTCGAGGTCGTCGTCTTCGACGAACGCGGCGCCGGCAACAACCGGCTCCTTCCGGCCGGTCCGTTGCGTCAGTCCCTGGCAAGCTGGAACGAGGCAACGCCGGCGGCGCGTCATGGCGCCGCGCCAGATACCGTGCTGCAGGACAAGACGACCGAGAGCCGGGCGAGACCGGGCCGCATCGTCCTGTACAACGCCGCCGCCCCGACCACGGCCCTGCCTGGCTTCACCGGGCGCAGAACGCTCGCGGGCGTCGCACCTCTCGATGCATGGTGGCGCGGCATGGCTCCTTCCGCCGACACACTCGCCAGCCTGCGCGGGCGCAAGGTGGTGGCTGCTGCAGGGATCGCTCGACCCGCCCGCTTCTTCGCGATGCTGCGCGAGCACGGGCTGCTGGTGGAAGAGTTGCCCTTGCCGGACCATCACGATTTCGCGGCGCTGCCCTGGGCGCCCCAGGCAGCCGACGTGGTCGTGACGGAAAAGGACGCGGTCAAGATTCCCAGCGGTCGGCGCATCGGCGCCCGCATCTGGGTCGCGACGCTAGACTTCCAGCCCGAGCCGGCATTCGACGCAGCGTTGCTGGCTCTGCTCTCATCGCACGACACCTTGGCGCACGCATCGCATGGAAACTCGCCTGCTTGATCTGCTCGTCTGTCCGATCTGCAAAGGTCCCTTGCAGCATTGGCGACCGCCCCAGCACGAACGAGCGGAGCTGGTCTGCAACGCCGACCGGCTGGCTTTTCCGATTCGCGACGGCATCCCGGTGATGCTCGAAGGCGAGGCGCGATCGCTTGACCCCGCGCCTGATACACCCTCCGCGACGGGGTGAGTTTCCACGTCCTGATCCCGGCCCGGCTGGCCTCGAAACGGCTGCCGCGCAAACCGCTCGCCGACATCGCTGGCGTGCCCATGATCGTGCGTGTCGCGCGGCGCGCGGCGCAGTCCGCGGCCCGCTCGGTCATCGTTGCGGCCGACCATGACGACATCGCCGCCGTCTGCCGCCACCACGGCATCGAGGTCGTCCTGACCGCGGCCGATCACCCGACCGGCAGCGATCGTCTCGCCGAAGCAGCCACGCTTCTCGGCCTCGACGACTCGGAAACGGTCGTCAATGTGCAGGGTGACGAGCCGATGATCGAGCCGGCCCTCATCGATGCCTGCGCGAACCTGCTCGAGACGCACGATGACTGCGTCATGGGCACCGCGGCGCACCCGATCCTGCGCGCCGACGAATTCGAAAGCGAGCACATCGTCAAGGTCGTTCTCGATGCGGCGGGGCGGGCACAGTACTTCTCCCGTGCACCGATTCCCTGGCCGCGCGGCTTCGGCACCGGCGCACCGGCGGCGCTCGCCGCACGGGCGCTGCGGCACATCGGCCTGTATGCCTACCGCGTCGGTTTCCTGCGCCGTTTTCCCTCGCTCGCGCCCAGCCCGCTCGAGGCAATCGAACAACTCGAGCAGCTGCGCGTTCTCTGGCATGGAGAAAGGATCGCAGTGCATGTGAGCGATATCGACGCAGGCGTCGGCGTCGACACGCCGGCCGATCTGGAGCGAGTGCGCTCGCTCTTTTCATCGAGCAGCGGTGCGGGTTTTGCCTGAGCGGGCAGTGGCCGGCGGGCACGACGCCGCCCTCTATGATGCGTCCACGCGGCTGCGCTTCAACGAGATCGTTCGACCATGAGACTCATCCTGTTGGGCGCGCCAGGCGCAGGCAAGGGAACGCAGGCGACGGTGATCTGCAAGCGATTCGGCATCCCGCAGATCTCGACCGGCGACATGCTGCGCGCCGCCGTCAAGGCCGGCACGCCGCTCGGCCTCGAGGCGAAGAAGGTGATGGACTCCGGCGCGCTGGTGGGCGACGACATCATCATCGGCCTTGTCAAGGAGCGCATCACCGCGCCCGACTGCGCCGCCGGTTTTCTGTTCGACGGCTTTCCGCGCACGATCCCGCAGGCCGATGCGATGAAGGCCGCCGGCGTTCATCTCGACTACGTGCTCGAGATCGACGTGCCCGACAGCGCCATCGTCGAGCGCATGAGCGGCCGGCGCGTGCATGTCGCCTCCGGCCGCACGTATCACCTGCGCTTCAATCCGCCGCGCCACGACGGCCAGGACGATGTCACGGGCGAAGCGCTGATCCAGCGCGTCGACGACCTCGAGGAGACGGTGAAAAAGCGCCTCGAGGTCTATGCGCAGCAAACGCGCCCGCTGGTGGCGTACTACCAGCGCTGGGCTGTGTCGGGCGAATCCGGCGCGCCGGTCTATCGCCGTATCGATGGCATCGGCAGCGTCGACGAAATCAGCGCCCGCGCGCTCGCCGCGCTGGCCTGACGCGCAACCACATACCGGCTGAACAGGGAGCTTCCGTGGAGATTGCCAACAAGGTATTCATCGTCACGGGCGGCGCGTCGGGTCTCGGCGAAGGCACGGCGCGCATGCTCGCCGCGCACGGCGCCAAGGTGGTCATCGCCGATCTTCAGGCCGACCGCGGCGAGCAGATCGCCGCAGAGATCGGCGGTCGATTCGTGCGCTGCGACGTGAGCCAGGAGGCCGATGGCCAGCGCGTCGTCGCCGAAGCGGTCGCGCTGGGCAAGCTGGTCGGGCTCGTCAACTGCGCCGGCATCGCGCCGGCGATCAAGACCGTCGGCAAGGAAGGCGCCCATCCGCTCGCGGTCTTCGCCAAGGTCGTGACCGTCAACCTGGTCGGCAGCTTCAACATGATCCGCCTCGCAGCCGAGGCGATGAGCAGGAACGAGCCGGAGCCGACCGGTGAGCGAGGCGTTCTGATCTCGACGGCGAGCGTCGCCGCGTACGACGGGCAGATGGGGCAGGCCGCGTATTCCGCGTCGAAGGGCGGCGTGGTCGGCATGACCCTGCCGATCGCCCGCGATCTGGCACGAAACGGCATCCGCAACATGACGATCGCGCCGGGCATCTTCGGCACGCCGATGCTGTTTACGATGCCGGTCGAGCTGCAACAGGCGCTTGCGGCGAGCGTGCCCTTCCCCAGCCGCCTCGGAACGCCCGCGGACTACGCCAAGCTCGTGCACCAGATCATCACGAACGAGATGCTCAACGGCGAGGTGATCCGACTCGACGGCGCAATCAGGCTACCGCCGCGCTGAGCGCGCCCGAGCTCAGCTGTTCCGGCGTGAGTAGAGCGACCAGAGGCGCGCCAGGTCGGTTGTTCCGTCGGTTCCCTGCACGGTCTTGAACGTGGCTTGCGCCTTCGCCTTGTCGCCGGCCACCAGTTGCGCGATGCCCAAATGCAGCTTCGCGTCATCCGGGTGCTTCAGGCCGCCCTTGGCGATGCCCTGCTGCACCAGCGAGACGCCTTTGGCCGCTTCGCCGTTGTAGACCAGGTTCATGCCGACGGCGACAAGGGCGTCGCCCGTTTTCGCGGCCAGAGCCTGTTGCTCGTCCTGGGCGCGTGTCGCCTGGTCCTCGCCCAGACGCTTGACCACGAGGTCGCGCAACCGCTTGTGCCGTTCGGCCTCCGGCCCCGCGCCGAGCGCACCGGCCGCGAAGCCCTTGTCCACCACCTGTTTGCTTTCGGTCGGCAGGTCGGCCTGCAGGGCGAGCTGAGCCATCTCCATGAAGTCGGCCGGCGCGGTCATGCTGCCGGTGGCGAGGGACAGCCGATAGGCGTCGAGAGACAGCCGGTCGGAGAAGCTCGGCTTTCGCTGCATGCGGCTCATCAGGTCGACCCAATACTCCTTCTTCGGGTAGTAGGTGACGAGCTTTTCCATCGCGAAGACGTAGGCATTGTTGTCGCCCTGTTTGGTCGCCGCGTTGAGCAGCAGCTTCAGGCGATCTTCCGAAGGCGGCGTGCCGCTTCGCTCCGATGCCTGAATCTCCGCTGTGAGCTCGCGACTCGCGCCGGCGAAGTCGCCGCTCTGGTACTGGCTCTGGATGAGCATGGTCCGAAACGCCGGGTTGCTTCCACCCTCCTTGAAATAGCGCTGCGTCCACTGAGTCGACTTGGCGTACTGGCCCGACCGGTAGTAGCCGGCGGCGATCGACTCGAGCATGCGCTGCTTGTCGGGAGCCGAGACGCGACCCGAGCCGCTGATCGCGTCATAGGCATGCGCAGCCGTGTCGGAATCGCCGGCGCCCGATGCCGCGGCGATGCGCATGCGCTCGATCAGGAAGGTCTCGTTGGCGTTGCGCGGGCCGGCCGCTTCAGCGTCGTGCACCTTGGCAAGCGCCTCGCGATAGCGCTGCGCCTTGATCAGCTCCTGCGCCGCCTGCAGCGGCTTGCCGATTTCGGGCCGGAGCGATTCCTGTGCGAAGGCGCTGGCGCCGCTCCCGAGCGCCGCCGCTGCGATCGCCGCGCCGGCGAGCCAGGAAGGCCACGCCTTACTTGATGAACTGTTCATTCCCGACCATTCCCAGCTTGGTGACGCCGAGCCGCTGCGCCGAGGCGAGCACCATGGCCACCGTCTTGTATTCGACGAGCTTGTTCGGGCGGATGTGCACTTCCGGCTGGTCGGGCTGCGCGGCCGTCTGCGACAGGCGCGACTCGAGCACGGCCCGGCTCGGAATCGGTTCGCCGTTCCAGAGCACAGTGCCGTCGAAGTCGATGTCGATCGTCACGACGACCGGCGGTTTCAACGGCGGCGGCGGCGTGCCGACCGGCATGTTGAGGTTGACGGAATGCAGCTGCACCGGAATGGTGATGATCAACATGATGATCAGGACCAGCATCACGTCGATCAGCGGCGTCGTGTTGATATCCATCATCACTTCCGCGTCGCCGCCGCTGTTGGAACCTACGTTCATGGCCATTTTCGGCTCCTAGCCTTTTGGCGGCGGTTCGGTGATGAAGCTCACCTTCTGGATCGACGCGCGCGTGCACTGGAACAGCACCCGCCCGATCGACTCGTAGCGCGACTTTTCGTCGCCCCGGATGTGCACTTCGGGCTGCGGCACCAGCGTCGCGATCTTGCTGAGACGCAGGAACAGCGCGTCGCTGTCGGCCACCGGCTGCCGGTTCCAGAACACGTCGCCGTCCTTGTTGACGGAGATTTCGATGTTTTCCGGCTTGGTCTGCCGGGCGATGTTGGTCTCTTTCGGCAGGCTGACCGGAATCGTGTGCGTGACGACCGGAATCGTGATGAGAAAGATGATGAGCAGCACCAGCATCACGTCGACGAGCGGCGTGGTGTTGATCGAGGAGACGACCTCGTCCTCCTCGCTGCTGCTCGAACCGACGTTCATTGCCATGGGGCGCGCTCCGGGCAGGTCCTCAACGAGCTGTCGTCGCGCCCATGCGCGCGCCCATCAGGACGCCGTGCAGGTCGGCGCCGAAGCGGCGAACAGTTTCCATGGTCACCTTGTTGCGACGAACCAGCCAGTTGTAGCCGAGCACCGCCGGAACGGCGACGAAGAGACCGAACGCGGTCATGATCAGTGCCTCGCCGACCGGGCCAGCCACCTTGTCGATCGAAGCCTGACCGGCGATGCCGATGGCCGTCAGCGCGTTGTAGATGCCCCAGACCGTTCCGAACAGGCCGATGAAGGGGGCTGTCGAGCCGACCGTGGCGAGGAATGCCAAGCCGTCCTGCAAGCGGCTTTGAACATCGTCCAGGCTGCGCTGGACGTTCATCGAGACCCAGGAGTTGTGGTCGATGTTCTCGGTCAAGGCGCCCTCGTGGTGCTCGCTCGCTTCCAGGCCGCTGTCGGCGATGAAGCGGAATGCGGAGCCTGCCTTCAGCGTCTTGGTCGCCTCTGCGATGCTCTTCGACTTGAAGAAACCCTTTTGCGACGCCTTCGCTTCGCTCGCGAGCTTGAGGCTCTCGTACAGCTTGGTCACCAGGATGTACCAGCTTCCCATGCTCATCAGCGCCAGGATGATGAGCGTGCCGCGGGCGACGTAATCGCCCTGCGACCAGAGGGCGTTCAGTCCGTACGGGTTATCGACGGTTTCCTTGGTTGTCGGCGCCACGGTCATGGGTGCCGGCGCGACGGCGGACGCCGTGTCCGTGGCGGCCGGAGCGACCGCGGTCGCCGGGACGCCGCTGTCGGCTGCGGATGCGGCCGCCTGGGCAAGTGCCGACGGTGACGCAAACATGGTGCACGAGACGATGGCGAGGAACAGCGCGAAGGCTGCATGACGAGCCGACGGCAGGGCGACTTTCTTCATGGGATTGCTTTCTGAAAGAAAAACATGGTTGACTCGGTGAGAAGCGGTCTCACTCCAACTTGTAGACCAAGGGAAGCTGGACCTGGAAGTCGTGCCCTTGGCTGGCACATTTCAGATTGCCAGCGGCGCGGATCGCAAAGCGGGCAAACACCGGACTCGACGCACGGACCGACCGAATGTTCGTCACCTCACCGGAGGCGGTCACGGTGAACTGGATCAAGGCGTCACCGTGCTCGACGCCGGCGCGCAGCGCTTCCGGTGGGAACCCGGCGCCTTGAATGACCGTGTTGTAGTTCGGACAAGCGGCAGCAGCCGTCGCGGGCGCCGCAGGCGCCGGTGCCGGCGCCACTGCGACAGGCGCCGGTGGCGGCGTCACGACCATGGGCGCCGGCGGCGGCGCGACGATCGTCGCCGTGATCGTCGGCGCCGGCGGCGGGTTGGCGATCTGGATCTCAGGCGGAGGAATGAATGGCGGCGGCGGGGCCTCGAGCTTGGGCGGCGGCGGCAGCACGACTTCCGGCGGCGGCGGCGGCTTCTTGATTTCCTCGATGACCTTGGTTTCGATGGGCGCGCGAATCACGTCCACCACCCGCTTGGCCAGCCCGGTGATCAAGGCATAGACGACCAGCGCGTGGAACAAGAAGACGACACCCAGTCCGACGATGCGCCGGCCAGGGGCCGCTTGCTGCTGGGCAAAATTCATCGACCGGGATCTCCAGACAGGGACGGCACGGCATGCGGTCTGCGCGCGGGGTGACCGCTCGATCCCGGCTCAGACAAAGAGCGCCGGCTGGGCGCTCCATGCAGTCGTGACGCTTTGACGAAA
>DAIMIM010000042.1:0-13583 GCA_036722755.1 Caldimonas sp.
GAGAAGCGCGGCGCGGGCGCGGCCTGCAGCACGCCGTCGCGCTCGGCGTAGATTGCGCGCGCCGCCATATGCGGGTGCGCCATCGCCTCGGCCGGCGTCAGCACCGGCGCGAAGCAGGCGTCGCTGCCTTCGAGCAGGGCCGTCCAGTGATCGCGCGGCTGCGTCAGGAACAGCGCAGCCATGCGCGCGCGCAATGCGGGCCAGCAACGCGGGTCGTAGGGGCGCTTGAATTCGGGATCGGCGCCGAAGCCGAGCTTGTGGAACAGCAGCGCGTTGAACTGCGGCTCGAGGGCCTGGACGCTGACAAAGCGGCCGTCGGCGCAGGCATAGCTGGCGCACCAGTGCGGTCCGTCGAGCAGGCCCTGGCCACGCTCGAACGGTTGCTGGCCCGCCGCGTGCGCCGAGAGCAGCAGGTTCATGAGATTGGCGCTGCCGTCGACGATGGCAGCATCGACGACCTGCCCGACGCCGCCGGCGCGCACGTTCAGGATGCCGGCGAGCAGGCCCAGCGCGAGATAGAGCGCACCGCCGCCAAGATCGCCGACCAGCGTCGGCGGTGCCAGGGGCGGCTTTCCGGCTTCGCCGGCGTACCAGAGCGCGCCGGAGATGGAGATGTAGTTGAGATCGTGCCCGGCCGCCTGGGCCAGCGGCCCGTGCTGGCCCCAGCCGGTCATGCGGCCATACACCAGCGACGGATTGCGCGCCAGGCAGACCTCGGGGCCCAGGCCCAGGCGCTCCATCACGCCGGGCCGCATGCCCTCGATCAGCGCGTCGGCGCCCTCGACGAGGCGCAGCACGGCGTCGACCGCCGGCTTCTCTTTGAGATCGAGCGCGAGCGACCGCTTGCCGCGGTGCACGATCGCGTTCTTTCCCAGGTCGAGCGGATCGTTGGCGTTGGCGCTCGCGCGCTCGACGAGGATCACCTCGGCGCCCATGTCGGCCAGCAACATGCCGCAGAAGGGGCCCGGCCCGATGCCGGCCATTTCCACAATCCGTATGCCGTCAAGAACACCCATCGAGGTTCTCCGCGAGAGACAGCAACATCAGCTTTGCGTTCGGTCGCGAGAACGCTGCGTCAATGGCAGCCAATGCAAAGCGCCGAACAGCAAGGTCAGGAGCAGGCTCAGGGCGAAGCCGTGCCGATAGCGACGGATCGGTCTGAGGGCGAATACCACTTCAAGCGCGTGTACGCCCAGCACGACCAGTGCGAAGGACTCCAAGGGCCCGGAAAAAGTGGTTGGCAGTTTGCCGGCCATAGAGGCGAGTGCCGAGGCGTAGAGAGCGATGCATCCTAGCTTGAGGATCAGCAGCGTGCGCCCGCCGTCGCGCCACGTCTTCGCGCGCGGAGCGCCTGAAGGATTACTCGGTCGTGGCAACACGAGCGCTCAGCCGGAGGGATGCGGAGTCCTGCGCAGCGGACGAGTGGGCAGGGGCGACGCCGCTGCTGGCCAGGGCGCGCGCGTCGCGGATCATGTCAGCCGCCTTCTCGGCGATCATGATCGTCGGCGCATTGGTATTGCCCGATACGAGGTCCGGCATGACCGACGCATCGACCACCCGCAGTCCTTCGATGCCCTTGACGCGCAGCTGCGCGTCGACCACGTCCATCGGCCCGTTGCCCATGCGGCAGGTGCCGATCGGGTGATAGGCACAGTCGGCGTGACCGCGGATGAACTGCTCGATCTCGGCGTCGCTGCGAGCACGGGCCGAGTTCCTCGATTCGCGGCCACCGAAGCGCGTCAACGCCGGCTGGCGCGCGATCTCACGCACCCGCTTGAAGCCGCGCACGAGGCAGTCGACATCGTCCTGCTCGGACAGGAAGTTGGTGTCGATCAAGGGTGGTGCCAGAGGGTCCGCGCTGACGAGCGACACGCTGCCGCGCGACTTCGGGCGCAGCATGCAGGTGTGCAGCGAGTAGCCGTTGCCGAACAGGATCTTGCGACCGTGGTCCATGATCTTGGCGACGACGAAGACCACCTGCAGATCGGGCACCGTCTCTTCGGCGCGCGTCTTCAAAAAACCGTTGCCTTCGGCGAAGTTCGACGTGAGCACGCCGCGCCGGAACCGGCTCCAGTGGAACAGGCCTTTGAGCACCGTCCACGCGCCCGACAGCGACAGGCCGACCAGCCCGCGCGACGCGCCGGCCTCATAGCTGTGGACGACGTCGATGTGGTCCTGCAAGTTCTGGCCCACACCGGGCATGTCGTGAACCACGGCGATGCCGTGCTTGTGCAAGACGGCGGTCGGGCCGATGCCAGACAGCATGAGCACCTGCGGCGACTGCAACGCGCCGGCCGAGAGCAGCACCTCGCGGCTTGCCCGAAGCTGCTTCAGCGTGCCCTGGGCATCGCGATATTCGACGCCGACCGCACGCTTGCCCTCCATGAGGATGCGCGTCGTGCGCGCTCGGGTGATGGCTTGCAAATTCGCCCGACCGAGGTTCGGCGTGAGGTAGCCCTTGGCGGCGCTGCAGCGCTCGCCGTTCTTCTGGGTCAGCTGGGTCAGGCCCACGCCCTCGAGGCGGGCGCCGTTGAAGTCGGGATTCGGCCGGTGACCGGCCTGCACCGCGGCTTCGACAAAGGCGCGCGCATAGACGCTGGGCTCCATGACGTCGGCCACGTTGAGCGGGCCGTCGGCGCCGTGATAGTCGCTCTGGCCCCAGAACTCGTTGTTCTCGGCCTTCTTGAAGTACGGCAGCACGTCGGCGTAGCTCCAGCCCGCGTTGCCTTGCGCCGCCCAGAGGTCGTAGTCGCTGCGGTCGCCGCGCATGTACATCATGCCGTTGATCGAGCTCGAGCCGCCCAGTGCCTTGCCGCGCGGCTGATAGCCGATGCGGCCGTTCAGGCCCGGATTGGGCGTGGTCTTGAAAGCCCAGTTGAAGATCGGATACGGCAAGACGATCGGCAGCCCCGACGGGCACTGGATCAGCGCGCTCTGATCCGGGCCGCCCGCTTCGAGCAGGCAGACCTGAACGTCGGGGTCTTCGCTCAAGCGAGACGCCAGTACGCAGCCGGCCGAGCCGCCGCCGATGACGATGTAGTCGACCATGGGAACTCCGGTCCGGTGAGAGAGAGAAAGGCGACCCTGCCGGAAACTCAGGTCGTGTAGACGACGTGCACGCTCTCGATCCGGCCGTTGAACTTGAACGGCGCACGGTCGAAATAGTCGAGCGACACCGGCGAGCCGAAGCTGATGCCGACGTCGAAGGTCTCGCTGGCCGTGAAACACAGCGGCGCCGTGAAGGGAATCGCGCCGCGCGCGGCTTCGGCGCCGTCGACACGTATGACGAAAGTGGCCGACGCCGCTGGTCCCGGCCCGCTCATGATCGTCTCGACCTCAAACCGGTGCGGGCCGGAGGCGATGCGCTTGCTGCCGCGCAGCTTCAGGCGCGCGACGCTCAGGCTGTTGTATTCGAAGTGCAGGTGGCCGCCGTCCATGTAGAGGGCCAGGCCGCCGGCGATGCCGCCGAGGCTGTACAGCACGCCGCTCGCCTTGGCCGACACGTTGACATCGACCGTGACGCGATTGCTGCGCGCGCGCAGGTTGGGCGCGCAGAACTCGGGCAGGCGCGTCACGTCGGCGTTGAAGTGCCACTCGGTCTGCGCGGTGCCGATGCGCGCTGCCGGGTTGAGCAGCGGGCCGAGGCCGGCGCCGATCGGGTAGACGTTGTTGGCGCGCGCCTCTTCGTCGAACTTGCGCTGCAGCTCGGCCAGCTTCTTCGGGTGTTTGCTGGCGATGTCCGTCGCCTGCGAATAGTCGCTGCCGAGCTTGTACAAGGCCCAGACGTCTTCGTTCGGTTTCCAGCTCGCGTAGGCCGCCGCGGTGCCCGACAGCCAGGGCAGGCGCGGCCCGAACACCGAGGCCATCCAGCCGTCGGCGTAGATGCCGCGGCTGCCGAAGATCTCGAAATACTGCTGCGCCTTGCGCGTGGCCGCCGACGCGTCGGCGAAGGTGTAGGCCAGGCTTGCGCCGTCCATCGGATCCTGGGCCGCGCCATTGACGGATTCCGGTGCAGCGATGCCGATCAGTTCGTAGATCGTCGGCGCGATGTCGTTGACGTGGTGGAACTGGCCACGCACCTGCCCGTCGGCCGGGATGCCCTTCGGCCAGGACACCGCCATCGGCACGCGCGTGCCGCCGAAGTAGCCGGCCACGAGCTTGGTGCCCTGAAATGGGCTTTCTCCGGCCCAGGCCCAGCCGGCGTGGTACATGTTGGCCACCTTCGGGCCACCGAGCGCCTGCAGGCCGCCGTACTGCTCGTCGAGGATCTTCATCTGCGCCGCGAACGGCAGCGGAATGCCGCTGATCGACAGGATCTCGTTGATCGTGCCGCCCGCGCCTTCGGCGGAGGCGCCGTTGTCGGAGAGCACGTAGAAAATCAGCGTGTTGTCGCGCAGGCCGAGCCGCTCGAGCTCGTCGACGACCTTGCCGGCCTGCACGTCGGCATGCTCGAGGAAGCCGGCGTAGACCTCCATCAGGCGCGCCTGGTATTTCCGTTCGCCTTCGGGCAGGCTGTCCCAGGCGGCGAGCGTGTCGGGCCGTGGCGTCAGCTTGCTGTCGACGGGAATCCAGCCCATCGCGACTTGACGCTTGAACGCCTCTTCACGGTAGACATCCCAGCCGGCGTCGAACTTGCCCTTGTACTTGTCCGACCAGTCGCTGAAGACCTGATGGGGGCCGTGGACCGCGCCCGGCGCCCAATACATGAAGAACGGTTTGCCCGGCGCCAGCGCGGTCTGCTCGCGCAGCCAGCTTTTCGCTTGCGCCGCCAAGTCTTCGCTCAGGTGATATTTCGGGTCGTTCGGCGCTTCGATCGGCGTCGTGTTGCGGTACAGGCTCGGCTGGTACTGCGAGGTCTCGGCGGCGATGAAGCCGTAGAAATGATCGAAGCCGCAGCCGGTCGGCCAGCGGTCGAACGGACCCACCGCCGACGTCTGCGTCGCCGGCGTGTTGTGCCACTTGCCGAAGGCAGCCGTGCTGTAGCCGTAGTGCTTGAGCACCTCGGGAATCGTCGCGGCGCTTTTCGGGATCTCGCCGGTGTAGCCGTCGAAATCGCTCGCGAACTCGGTGATCGTTCCCGACTCGACGCGGTGGTGGTTGCGCCCGGTCAGCAAGGACGCCCGGGTGGCTGAGCAGATCGCCGTGGTGTGAAAGGCGTTGTAGCGCAGGCCCGTATCGGCGATCCGGCTGAGGGTCGGCGTGTGGATCGCGCCGCCCACCGTATCGGCGTGCGCGAAGCCCACGTCGTCGAGCATGATGACGAGCACGTTGGGCGCGTCGCTGCGCAGGTGCGAAGTCTTGTCGCGCCACTGGTGCGTCGATTCGGCGAGGGTGCGCCCGGCGACGCTCGCGGTCGGGGTCTTGGCAAACGGAAGCTGCTGCCGCACCGGCAGGGCAGCACCTTTGTCGCGCGGGTTCTTGGCCATCTCGTCTCCAGGCTGGGCTCGTGTCTGCGAATGCACCGCGCATGTCGGTATGCACCGGGGTCTCTCGCAAGGCTGAAGTCCAGTCTAGGAATCGGGCCGGCCGGTTGCCGGTCTTTGCCGTCATTTCGCCAGTCTTGCCGAGGCGTCGCGGCCACGGCACGGCTCGGGGCAAACGCGGTTGCCGGAATGGCCCCGGGCAGCGACGATGGGCGGCCATGACGCCGTCGAATCCGAACCCGCAGCAGCCGACCACCATCGGTGGTTATGCGCTGGCCATCGCCAAGGCGCTGACCTTCAGCGGCATCGACAGCAACCGCGTGCTGAAGGCCGCCGGCGTGCCGATGACGATCACCAACGATCCGATGAGCCGCCTGCCCGTCGGCACCGTGACGCGCCTGTTCCGCATGTGCGCCGACGTCACCAACAGCCCCTACTTCGGCTTGACGGTCGCCCGCTTCATCCACATCTCGAACCTGCACGCGCTCGGCTATGCGCTGGCGGCCAGCGCCAACCTCATGGAGTTCTGCCAACGCATCGAGCGCTACTTCCGGCTCGCTTCGCAGGTGGCCGAGATCAAGGTCTCGGCATCGCGCGACGAAGTCTCGCTGCACATCCGCCTGCTGGTCGACGTGTGCGCCGAGAGCGAGGATGCGTTCCTGGGCTTCGTGGTGCTGGCCATGCGCCAGCTCTACAAGGCCGAGTTCAATCCGGCGCGCGTGGCGTTCTCGCACCCGATGCCCCTGGAGGGCCCGGACCCCTACGAAGCCCTGTTCCGCTCGCCGGTCAGCTTCGGCGCGACGATGCCCTTGGTGGTCTTCCCGCGGGCCGATTTCGACCAGCCGCTGGCCGGCGCCTGCGCCGAGTTGGCGCAGATGAACGACAACCTGGCCAACCACTACATCGCCCGGCTCGACAAGGACGATGTCGTGACCCGGGTGCGCCAGAAGATCATCGAATTCCTGCCGAACGGCGACTGCAGCCGCGACAAGGTCGCCAGTGCGCTGGCCATGAGCCCGACCACGCTGCAGTTCAAGCTGGCCGAGCGCGACACCAGCTTTCACGAGCTGCTCGATGCCACGCGACGCGAGCTGGCCGCGAGCTATGTGCAGCAAGCCTCGCTCTCCATCACCGAGATCACGTTCCTGCTCGGCTTCAGCGACACCAGCAACTTCACGCGCGCCTTCAAGCGCTGGGAGGGTGTCTCGCCGACCCAGTTCCGCAGCCCGATGGGTGCAGCCTGATCAGGCCGGCGCAGCGACCTGGAAGTGCCGGTCGTTGAGAAGGAAATACGACAAAGCCGGAATCAGGACCAGCGCGCCGATCATGTTCCAGAGGAACATGAAGGTCAGGAGGATGCCCATGTCGGCCTGGAACTTGATGGGTGAAAAAGCCCAGGTGATCACGCCCGCAGCGAGCGTCACGCCGACCAGCGCGACGACGCGGCCGGTGAACATCACCGCGTCGCCATACGCCTTGGCCAGGGTCAATCCGCGGCGCTGGCCGGCCAGCTGTACCGAGAGCAGATAGAGCGCGTAATCGACGCCGATGCCGACGCCCAGCGCGATCACGGGCAGCGTCGCGACCTTGACGCCGATGCCGAGCATCACCATCAGCGCCTCGCACAGGATCGACGTGATGACCAGCGGGATCACTGCCACCAGCACGGCGCGCCAGGAGCGAAACGTGACAAAGCACAAGGCGATGACGGCGGTGTAGACGTAGAGCAGCATCGTCCGGTTGGCGTCGCGCACGACGATGTTGGTCGCCGCCTCGATGCCTGCCGAACCCGCCGCAGGCAGCAGCTGCAGGACCGCCGGGTCGGTTGGCTGCGCGGCGACGAAGCGCTCGACGGTGTCGAGGACCCGATCGAGCGTCGCCGCCTTGTGGTCGGTCAGATAGGCGATCAGCGGCATCACCGAGCAATCGGTGTTGAACAGGTCCGGGTTGTTGACCGAGGCCTGTTGCGCGCCGTAGTTCAGCACGTCCTGGTTGCGGCTGATGGTGAGCCACTTCGGATTGCCTTCGAACGATCCGGCGGTGATCTGGCGCACCACGTCCTGCAGGCCGAGCGTGGTCTGCACTTGCGGCAGTTGCTGCAGCGCCCAGGCGAGCCGGTCGACGTGCTCCAGCGTGTCGTACTTCAGGCAGCCTTCCTTCGGCGTCTTCACGATCACCGCGAAGACGTCGCTCGAGAGCGAATAGTTCTTCGTCACGTAGGCGTTGTCGCGGTTGTAGCGCGAGTCGGCGCGCAGCTCGGGCGCGCCCGGGTCGAGATCGCCGACCTGCAGCTTCTCGCTGGTGGCAAAGCCCACGGCGCCGAGCAGCGCCGAGGCCAGCACCGCGCCGAGCGCCCAGTTGCGCCGAGCCGCGAAACGATCGAGCCAATGCCACAGGCCGCCGC
Organism: Caldimonas sp.; assembly: GCA_036722755.1. Classification (GTDB taxonomy): domain Bacteria; phylum Pseudomonadota; class Gammaproteobacteria; order Burkholderiales; family Burkholderiaceae_C; genus Schlegelella_A. The sequence continues at coordinate 7,828 of DAIMIM010000042.1, forward strand.
CGTCGCCGCGCGCCTGCTGTTGCTCAAGACGAAGACTGCGCGCCGCTGCCGCCGGGCTGACGCCAACGTAGCTGAGCAGCACCGGCAGCAAGAGCAGGTTGGTGACGACCAGCACGGCGACGCCGAGGCTCGCGGTCAAGGCCAGCTCGCGAATCACGGGGATCGGAATCAGCACGAGCACCGCGAAGCCGACCGCGTCGGCGAGCAGAGCCGTGACGCCAGCGAGGAACAGGCGTCGGAAGGTATAGCGTGCAGCGACCAGGCGATGCGTGCCGCGGCCGATGTCCTGCATGATGCCGTTCATCTTCTGCGCGCCGTGGCTGACGCCGATGGCGAACACCAGAAACGGCACCAGCATCGAATAGGGATCGAGCTCCAGCCCGAGCAGCGAGACGAGGCCGAGCTGCCACACCACGGCGATCAGCGAGCAGGCCACAACAAGCGCGGTGCTGCGCAGACACCGTGTGTAGCCGTAGAGCAGCAATCCGGCAATGACGATGGCGCCACCGAAATAGGCCATGACCTGCAGCAGCCCGTCGAGCAGATCGCCGACGATCTTGGCAAAGCCGACCACGTGAATCTTGACGCCCCACGGCTTGCCGTCGGGTGCGTTGCCCTGCTCGTACTTCGCGCGGATGTCGTGCTCGAGGTCGTGCGAGAGCTGCCAGTAGTCGAGGCGCTTGCCGCCCGCCGTCTGGTCGAGCAAGGGCAGCACGATCGCACTCGATTTGAAGTCGTTGGCGACGAGGTTGCCGATCAGGCCGGCGCGCGCGATGTTCGTGCGCAGTTTCGTCACGCTCTCGGGCGAGCCGTTGAAGTTGTCGGGCATCACGGGGCCGCCCTGGAAGCCTTCTTCGGTCACCTCGGTCCAGCGGACGGACGGCATCCACAGCGACTTGACCCAGGCCCGGTCGACGCCCGGCGTCACGAACAGATCGTCGTTGATGCGCTTGAGCGCGTCGAGATAGCGCGCGTCGAACACGTCGCCGTTGCTGTTCTCGACGACGACGCGCAGCGTGTTGCCCATGCCGCGCAGGTCGGCGCGATGCTTCAGGTAGTTCTGGATGTACGGGTGGCCGACCGGGATCATTTTCTCGAAGCTGGCGTTCAAGGTGACGCGGCTGGCGAAGAAGGCGAGCACCAGCGTGATCAACAGCGAAGCCGCCATTGCCATGCGGCGATGGTTGAAGACCGCGCGTTCGAGCAGATTGCCGGACTCGGCCGGGAAGTCGGCGATGTTGCGAATCACCGGCATGGCGTCGAGCGACCCGGATGTGGCGCTGCTCATCATTTGTCCTTGGCGATGTCGAGGGCGCGCAGGCCACGCGGGCCGCCGAGCACGAGCGTGCCGGTGCCCGTGACCGCGACGGCGGCGAGCGGCATCGGCGCTTGCACGACGACGCGCGAGAAGGTCACTCCGCCATCGCGGCTCGTGGCGACGTTGCCACTCTGATCGACGAGGACGACGCGGCCATCGTCGGCGGCGGCGCCGGCGGTGATGCTGGCCGCCAGGCCGCTGGCCACCGGTTGCCAGCTCTGGCCTTCGTCGTGGCTCAGAAACGCGTTGCCGCGCATGCCGAACGCGAGCACGCCGGCGCGGGTGCCGAGCACGCCGAAATAGCTGCCCTTGTAGTCGCCGCTCAGGGCGTGAAAGCGCTCCGCGCCAGGGTCAAGCTTGAGCAACAGGCCACTTTCGCCGACGATATACAGCGCCTTGCCGGCCGACCGAATCGCATAGAGGCTCAGCAGCTTCGGGTTGTCTGTGCGGTCGAACCACGACTGCCAGCTCTTGCCGCCGTCGGCGGTGTGAAAGATCAGGTTGTAGGCACCGACGATGAAGCCCTCGTTCGCGTTGGCGAACCAGAGATCGAGGAAGGGCTTGTCGGGCCCGAGGTCGACGTCGCGCCTGGCTTCCTCCAGCAACTTCTTCTGTGCTTCCCCACCGCCCGCAGCGACCAGGCGCTGCATGGATTCGAGCAGCAGCTTGTTGGCCGTGCGGCCGTCGAGCACGCGAGTCCAACTCGCGCCACCGTCGTCGCTGCGCAGCACCACGCCGTCGTGGCCCGTGGCATAGCCAACGCGCGCATCGACGAATTGCACAGCAGTGAGGTCGGAGGAGACAGGCACTTTGGCTTGCAGCCAGGACTTGCCACCATCGCCGGAGCGCAGCACGTGCCCGCGCTGCCCGACGGCGACCAGCGCCTGGTCGCCCGCCGGCGCGATCGCCGTGATCAGGCGTCGCTGAGCGAACTCGCTCGCCTGCGCAGGCAGGTCGAGCGGGTCATCGGCGGCGAGCGCGCTGCCAGACAGACACAGCGCGGCTGCGACAAGATACGCGTAGCCGGCCATGTCATGTTCCTTCAGCGAATGCCTGAGCCGGCCAGCGCTTCGCTCGACCACTGCGTCGCCGACAGCGGCTCGATGAACTTGATGCCAATGCTGTAAGCGCCCAGAAGACCGGTGATGTTGTAGCCGCCGCTGGTGAAGTCGTAGACCGATTGCGTCGTCGCGTTCGGGGCCGGCACGTCGTACAGCGGGAATGTGTAGACGAAGCCGGCACGGAACAGGGCGCCGCGCGCGTCGTATTCGTCGGAAGCGACTGCCACCCACGAGTCTTCATCGACGTAGAACGTGCGCTTGGCGTAGATGTGGCGCTTGCCTTCCTTCAGTGTCGCCTCGACGACCCAGACACGATGCAGCTCCCAGCGCACGAAGTCCGGGTTCAGGTGATTTGCGGTCGTGACGGCGTACGGATCCTTCGCGTAGGCCAGCTTGAACGAGTTGTACGGCACGATCATTTCGCGCTTGCCGACGAGCTTGAAGTCGTAGCGGTCCATGGCGCCGTTGAACACCCAGGCATCGTCATAGGTCGAGGCGCCGGCCGAGCCCGGATTCGGCGTGTCGTAGGCGATGTCGGGTGCCATCTTCACGCGGCGTTGGCCCGGCAGGTACTGCCAGCCCTTTCGGTCGTTCTTCATCGGGTTGATGTAGTCCTGCACGAGCAGGGCTTCACCGGCCCGCCGCGCCGGCGCCGTGTAGGCGATCTTGGTGCGGAAGTAGATGTCGTTGGCGCCCGAGACGACCGTGCGCTTGGGGTCGTAGTACGGGTAGTCGATCGTGATCTGGCCCGTCGTCGCGAGTACGGCGCGGCCGGACGAGTCGACATTGATCGAGTCATATTGCGTGAAGTAGGTCTGGCCGGTGTAGCGCAGCAGGTGGTTCCACATCACCTCGTTGCCGGTCTTGGGGATCGGAAACGGAATGCCGGCGAACGTGCCTTCGAGGCCGAGGCCGCCGTCGGTGGTCTTCACCGAAGTGGCGTTCTTCACCGTGTTCTCGACCACGTAGGCTGGAAACGCGATCGAGCGATGCGTCGAATAGACGTCGACGCGGTAGTTCGGCTGCTTCTTCAGCAGCTCCTTGGTGCCGTCGGTCAGCTTGCCTTCGTATTGCGCCAGGTTCTTGCCGGTGATCGAATACAGCGGCTTGTCGGCTGCGAATGGATCCGGGCGCGTGCCCGAGCCCTTCTTGTATTCGGCCGGCGCCGTCGTCAGGCCACCCGTGTAGTCGGGGATGGTCTTGTCGGCGTTGCCGGCACGCTCGGCGCCGGTGGGCGTGAGCGTGGTGCCGAGCTTTTTCGCTTCATCGGCGGTCACGGCCGCGAGCGCGGCGCCGGCGGCCAGCGCAAGGAGCGCGCCGGTCCAGAGTTGACGGGTATTCATGGTGAGGTCTCCGTGGATCAGATCGTGTAGATCAGAACGTGGTCTTGAGGGTCAGCATCACGAAGCCGCGATCCGACAGGGTGGCGAAGGTGCTTTGCGGCACGTTCATCGCCCCTGCCGCGGTCTGGCTGTAGTTGCCGTAAAAGCCGACGTAGCGCAATGCCACGTTGTATTTGGACTGAATGTCGGCAACGACGCCGAAGCCGTATTGGCCATTGTTCTTGGCCCCGCCGGTTTGCACCGCCGAGATGCCACTGAGGCCGCCCGAGATCGACAGCGGCAGGGACAGGTCGACGCTCGGGAAGACCTGGAACCAGGTCGGTGTGAAGTTGAGACCCAGGCCGACGTAGTTGCGCGTCACGGCGTCGACGTTCGCCGGATTTGCCGCGTACGCCGCGCTGCCCTTGAAGGCCGCTGCGTTCTGGCTCACGCTGAGCCAGCGGTTGTAGGTGAGCTCGGCGATCCACGCGGCGCTGTCGAACACCGGCGTCTTGGAGGTGACGCCGACGAAGTTCAGCACCCCGTGCAAGGTGTTGCCACGCGCGCCTGGCGCATCGTTCGAGAGCGACGTGGTCGAGACCTGACCGAGGGCCGGGTTGACGAGCGGTGCCGGCAGCACCGTCACGGCGACGCTGTTGAGCGGCATGTTGTGACGCAGGTTGACCTCGCCGCTGACGGCGATGCCGGCGATGTTCTGCGACAGGCTGATGCCGAGCATGTCGATGTTCTGCCCATAGAACGCGCGGTACTGGCCGATCTGTCCGGCCTGGATCTGCGCGATGCTCGCGGCACCCGGATTGATGTAGCAGGTGGTCGGACCGATCGGTTGAAGACCGGCTGCGCTGCAACGGGCTGCCGGCAGTGCGGCGACGGCCGGGACCACGCCGAGTTGCGGCTGGATGTCGGCCGTGCGGCGCAGGTAGAGACCGGCGGTGCCGTTCAGCCAATCCGGAGACCAGCGCGACGACAAGCCCCAGTCGCCGAACCTGTTCGGCGTTCCTTGCGACCCTTGCAGCAAGCGCTGACCCGGGCCGGCGATGAGCGAATCGCCGCCATCGAGCAGCGCGTCGTTGACGGTCAGGTAGCTGCCGGACTCTGGATAGCGGGCATGCTCCCAGTCGGCGAACAGCTGGCCGGTCAGCGAGAGGTCGGCCGTCGGTTGCACCTGCAGCGTCATCTCGGCGCGCGGGCGAAACAGTTCCTTGGTCTCGGCGCCGGGAGTGGCCAGGCCTTTCCATAGATCGATCGAGTACTGGCCATACGAGATGCCGTGCACGGCGCTGCCGAGCAACAGACCTTCGCCCCAGTAGGTGACGAAGCGGCCGACCTTGAGGTTGACCGGTGTCTCGCCGAGTTCGCTGTTGGCGAACACGAACGCGTCGAGCAGCTCGCCCGACGGACCCTTGGCGTAGCGCGAGGTGTCGGACGACAGCGCGCCGGCCGTCGGCACGCCGTTGACGAGCGTGTTCGCGGTCGCGTTGTTGGTGTTGCTCAGGCTGCTGTAGGCGGCGTCGCCCCAGGCCGCGCCGCTGACCCGCAGGCCGTAGTTCTTCTTGTAGACAAGATCGAATTCGCTCAGCAGATCGAGCCGGTTGGCAACCAGTTTGCCATTGCTGAAATTGCGGTCGCCGTCGTCGTTGTTGGGGTTGCCCAGGATCGCTGCCGATTGGCTCTGCGCGCGTATGCCGAGGCTGTAGCGCAAGGTGTTGTCGAAGCGGATCTCGTAATCGGGGTTTCCGGCGTCGACCTCGAATGCGCCAACGGGCGACGCGGCCAAAGCGAGCAACGCGAGAACTGCGGATGACACAGGGGTCAGACGGGTGCCGGCGCGAGGCTTCGGCAAGATTGAAGGCCGCACGGGCTGTCTCCTGAAGTGCTGATTTGGTCAGCGCATTCTGGGAATCGAGAACCGTTGCCGCCGGTCTTTGAAATCAATTCAATGGTCTTGGCAACAAACCTCTTGCATGATTGGATTGCCTCGATGCCGATGCCGATGCCGATGCCGATGCCGATGCCGATGCCGATGCCGATGCC
>DAIMIM010000043.1:0-13225 GCA_036722755.1 Caldimonas sp.
ACGTAGGCCGTCATCTCCTCGGCGCGCACGAACTCGAGCGTGCGGCCGGCGAAGACGAAGCAGTCGCCCTTGCGCAGGCGCGCGACAAACCCCTCTTCGACGACGCCGATACGGCCGCCGGTGAGGTACTTCACCTGCATCGACGAATCGCTGACGATGGTGCCGACGTTGAGCTTGTGCCTGCGCCCGATGGCGCGGTTCGGCACGCGGTACACGCCTTCGGCGTCCGCGACGACGCGGTGGTACTCCGGGTACGCGTGCAGGCTCGAGCCGCCCTTGACGACGAAGTCGAGCGCCCACTGGAATTCGGCGCGCGTCAGCTTGCGATAGGCCCACGCGCCCTTCACTTCCTCGAACATCGCGTCGTCGCGAAAACCGCCGCCGAGTGCGACGGTGACGAGGTGCTGCACGAGCACGTCGAACGGCTTGTCGGGCGTGGCGCGCTTCTCGATGTTGCCGGCCAGCGCCGCGCGCCGCGCCGCCGCGGCCTCGACGAGCTCGAGCGTGTTGGTGGGCACCAGCGTGATGCGGCTGGCGCGGCCCGGCGCGTGGCCGCTGCGGCCGGCCCGCTGCAGCAGCCGCGCGACGCCCTTGGCCGAGCCGATCTGCAGGACCCGCTCGACCGGCAGGAAGTCGACGCCGAGATCGAGCGACGAGGTCGCCACCACGGCCTTGAGCCGCCCTTCCTTCAGGCCGAGCTCGACCCAGTCGCGCGTTGCCTTGTCGAGCGAGCCGTGGTGCAGCGCGACCAGGCCGGCCCACTCGGGCCGTTCCTCGAGGATCAGCTGGTACCAGGCCTCGGCCTGCGAACGCATGTTGACGAAGACCAGGGTCGTCGACGATTTCTCGATCTCTTCGACGACCGGGCGCTGCATCTGCTTGCCGAGGTGCCCGCCCCAGGAGAAGCGCCCCGGATTGACGGGCAGCAAGGTGTCGATGACGAGGTCCTTGTCGAGCTTGCCGCGGACGCTCTGGCCTTCGTCGTCGCCGAGCAGCACCTGCATCGCCTCGGCGAGATTGCCCAGCGTCGCCGACAGGCCCCAGACGACGAGCGCCGGATTCCAGCGCTTGAGCCGGGCCACGCCGAGCTGCACCTGCACGCCGCGCTTGCTGCCCATGAGCTCGTGCCACTCGTCGACGATGACCGTGTGGATGCCGGCGAGCTCGTCGCTCGCGCCGTCGCGCGTGAGCATCAGCGAGAGCGATTCAGGCGTGGTGACGAGCACCGTCGGAAAGCGGCGATCCTGCTTCGCGCGTTCGCCCGAGGGCGTGTCTCCGGTGCGAATGCCGACCGACCACGACAGCGCGAGCTCATCGATCGGCAGCTTGATGGCGCGCGCCGAATCGGCGGCGAGCGCGCGCATCGGCGTCAGCCAGAGGACGCCGAGCGGTGGCGCCTGCGCGCCGTGCATCGGCACGTCGAGCGCGGCCGCCCGGGCCAACGCGCCGAACCACACCGCATAGGTCTTGCCCGAGCCGGTGGTCGCGTGCAACAGGCCGCTGCGGCCGTCGGCCATCGCGGCCCAGACCTCGCGCTGAAAGGGAAACGGCTGCCAGCCGCGGCCGTCGAACCAGGCTTCGCCCGGCGGGAACTGCTCCGTCACCGCGCCACGGTAGCAGACCGTGGCGCAGAGGAAGGCGAACGGCGAAGGATCAGTCGCAGGTCGGGTTGGTCGCGAAGTCCGGGCAAGGCAAGGTTTCCGTATGCGCCTTTGCCTTCTTCAAGCTGTCGACGCCGATGTAGGGTTGCCAGCCCTTGCCGAAGAGGTAGTCGGTCCCGGCGTTGGCATACGGCACGCGCACCCCGCCGTTGACGAGGAAGGCATCGGCCTGGAAGCCGTAGCCGACGCCGAGCTCGCCCTGCACGCTGCGCGTGCCTTCGAGACCCTTCAGGTGAAACTCGCCGAGCTGGATCGGCGCGCCAGTGAGCGGCACGGTCAGATCGATCAGCGCACCCTTCACATGATCGCTGGTGCTGACGTGAGCCCAGCGGTAGCCCACGACGGCGGTGGCGCCATCGCGAACGCCGAAGTTCCAGTTGATGCCGACGAAAACCTGGTTGTCGTGCCGGCTGCCGTTGGTGACGGTGAGCGGCGGCGGCACGGTCGTGCCCGCCTGTGCGGGCAGCGCGAGGACGAGCGTGGCCGCGGCCAGGAATGCGATGAGAGCGATCGTTTTCATGGTCTCCTCCTTTGTTGCTGTCAGCTCGCGCGCTCGGCGCGGAAGCAGCGGGCATTCTGGTTCGATCGTGACAGTGCGGCAAGCCCATCTTTCGGGCGTGTGGCCGGCGCGAACCCTCGGGCCATGCGGTCGACGGCGCCCAAGCCTGCGCCGACCCATCGAGACAAGCTCGTCACGCATCGCGCGCACGAGGTCAGGCCTTCTTCGGCCGATCGTTGCGGCCCTTGCGCCGTTCGTAGAGCGCCATCAGCGGCGTCACCGAGATACCGTGCACGACGATCGAGACGACGACGGTCGAGAACACGAGCGCGCCGAGATTGGCGGCGAGCGCGGCGGGCAGGCCGTGGCCGGTCGCCAACATCAGGTAGTAGAGCGAGCCGATGCCGCGAATGCCGAACCAGCCGATCAGGGCCCGCTGCGGGCGCGACGTGGTCGATCGCCAGAGGCCGATGGCGACCGAGATCGGGCGGATGACGACGAGCAGCGCCGCGACGAACCCCCACGAGACGAGCCGCCAGTCGACCATCCAGAGCAGCATGCCGACGGCGACCACGGCCGCCACCTCGCCGATGCGCTCGATCTGCTCGTTGAAGCTGAGCACGGCATGCGCCATGAAGGCCGGAGCGTGCTGCGGATGCGTCGCCACTTCCTCGGCGTGGGACACATCGGGGTCGGCGTGCGCCTTTTCGGCGGCGCGTGCCGAGCGCTTGCGTTGCGCCGTGGCGGCGGGTGTCGGCTTGTCGGTCTCGGCCGCCGCCGGCGCTGCGCTGGCGCGTTGCTCGAGCCGACGCAAGGCCACTCCGGCGGCGAACACGGCGAGAAAGCCGTAGGTGTGCGCGAGGTTGGCCAGTCCGTAGGCAACGCCGATCAGGCCGAGGGCGAGAAAGTTGTCGAGGCCGGTCGCCTCCTTGTGTGAACGGCGCAGATACAGCACCAGCCGGCCGACCGCCGTGCCCAGCAGCGCGCCGATGCCGATCCCGCCGGCGATGCCCCAGACCACGTCGATCGCGAGCCAGCGCCAGGCCGACGTGCCGAGGTCGTGAAGACCGAGCATCCCGAGGCCGAGCAGCACCACGGGATAGGCCGTGCCGTCGTTGAGCCCGGCCTCGCCGGTGAGCGCGAAGCGAAGGCGATCACGGTCTTCTGGCTGGGCGACCTGCACGTCGGAGGCGAGCACCGGGTCGGTCGGCGCGAGGATGCCGCCGAGCAGGATCGCGGCGCCGAGCGACAGGCCGAGGGCGAAGACGCCGAACACCGCGACGAGCACGACGGTGATCAGCATCGACAGCGTCGCCAGCCGCACCGGCAGCCACCAGCGCCCGTCGCCGAGGCCGGCGCTCATCTTCAGGCCGGCGCCGAACAGCGACAGCAGCACGACGACCTCGGCGAGCCGCTCGAGGCCTTTCGCATGCAGGACCGGCGAGAGCGCGGTCCAGCCGAGCCAGAGTGGGCTCAGGGCGACGCCGGCGAGCAGGTAGAGCATCGAGGTGCTGAGCGGCAGCCGCGCCAGCAGCGAATCGCCGAGCGCCATGACGAGCAGCAGCAGGCCGACCGCGGCTGACCAGGTGGCGAGTTCCATGACGATCCGTGTTCTCGGGCCGAGCGAAACACCTTAGCAGAGCAGCCCGCGTGCCAGCCAGCTCGCGCAGCTCAGCCGACGATCCAGCCTTCGAGCGGATCGACATCGCCCGGAATGCCGTACCCCGCCCGCCGTGATGCGACCGCGGCCTGCACGAGGCACAGCACGGCATCGAGCCGGTCGCCGCTCGCGTCGTCGACGAGCGACTGGCGGAGCACGGCGCCGAGTCGGAGGGCGATGCCCGGCGTGGCCAGGGCGCGCTCGAGGCCGCCGACGATCTCCGTGCGCGCATCGCGCCGAACGTCGTGCTCGCTGTTCTTGTACGAGCGCCGCTCGATCAGCGCGTGCGCCAGCCGACGCGGATAGCCCTCGAGCGCGATGCGGCCGGGCGCACCGCGCAGCAGGCCGGGCAGCGTCACCCCCGCGCCGACGAGCCGCGACACGCCCTCGTAGTACATGAAGCCGACCGGCACGTAGCGCGTCTGCAGCGGGCTCGTCGACACGACACCGCCATGGCGATCGGTGGCGCGATGCAGCAAGCGCTGGCCGGCCGGCCGCGCGTTGCCCCACGCATCGATGAAGGCGCGCCACCGCATGCGCGTCGGGCAGCGCGACCTGACATTGGCGACGACCTCGGCGCAGCCCGCGCCCAGCGCGTTCGCGACGACGAACTCACGTGGCAAGCCGAACGGAAAGTCGAACGCACCGAGCCACGGTTCGGGCCGACGCAGCCATGCGTCGAAGTCGTCGAGTCGGGTCAGCGATTCGATGTCGAGAAGGCGCAGCGTGCCGCCATCCAGCCGGCCGATCGCGACCGTGATGGGCTTTCGCCGCGACGGGCTCGAAGTGAAGTCGACGCCAGCCAGATGCATTGCTGCAGTGTCTCCCACGCCGCCGCCTGGGCGTCGCGCGCTACAGTCGTCGCGTCCTCACCATTCTTGCAGCGATGAATCCGGTCCTCGTCGAAGCGATGCGCGGCAACACGCGCGAATCGGCACACCGCGGCGCCATCGCCGTGCTCGATGCCGACGGCAGCGTCGTTGCCGCGATCGGCGACATCGAGCGGCCGATCTTTCCGCGCTCGGCTGTCAAGGTGCTGCAGGCCCTGCCGCTCGTCGACAGCGGCGCCGCCGAGCAACTCGGCCTCGACGACGAAGAGCTCGCGATCGCCTGCGCCTCGCACAACGGCGAGCCAGCGCACACCACGGTCGTCGCCCGCATGTTGCGCAAGACCGGGCTCGACGTGAACGCACTGGAGTGCGGCACGCACTGGCCGTATCGAGAGTCGGTGCAGCGAGAGCTGGCCGCCGCAGGCACCGCGCCGAACGCCCTCCACAACAACTGCTCGGGCAAGCACGCGGGCTTTCTCTGCGTCGCCTGCCGGCTCGGCGCGGGGCTCGACCTGCGCCAGTACGCCAAAGGCTATGTCGGCCCGGCGCATCCGGTGATGCGCGCTGTCACCGCAGCGCTGCAGGCGGCGACCGGCTTCGATCTCGAGCGAGCACCGCGCGGCACCGACGGCTGCTCGATTCCGACCTTCGCGATCCCGCTGCGCCATCTTGCCCATGCGTTCGCGCGGGTCGGCACTGGCACCGGCCTCGCACCCGGCCTCGCGCGCGCTGCGAAGCGGCTGCGCGAAGCGGTCGCGCGGCAACCATTCATGGTCGCGGGCAGCGGCCGCTTCGACACGATCGTCATGCAGGCGCTCGGCGAGCGCGTCTTCTGCAAGGTCGGCGCCGAGGGCGTCTTCTGCGCGGCGTTGCCCGAGCGCGGCCTCGGCGTCGCCATCAAGATCGACGACGGCAACAACGCGCGGGCCGCGGAGGTCGCGATGGCGGCGACGATCGAGTCGTGCGTCGATCTCGACGATGCCGCTGCGCGCTTCATGCGCGGCCTGAGCGATGTGACGCTGCACAACTGGAATGGCATCGAGGTCGGCGCGTTGCGTGCGTCCGACGGGCTGCGCGACGCACTGCGGCGCTGAGATTGCCCCACTTGCATGGCGTGTCGCGCTCGGGCGCGCCCTATCATGGCGTCACGGTTCACGGTCGAACCGGATCGCTCCGAAAGGAATCTCCATGCCTCGCTACCTCGTCGAACGCACGTTCCCCGACGGCCTCTCCATCCCGCAAACCGAAGCGGGCGCGAAGATCTGCAGCACGGTCGTCGAGACCAACGCCCGCGACGGCGTGACCTGGGTTCACTCGTACGTAAGCCCCGACCGCAAGAAGACCTTCTGCATCTACGACAGCCCGACGCCGGAGGCGATCCGTACCGCCGCCGAGCACAACCAGTTGCCGGTCGATCGCATCACCCAGGTGACGACGCTCGATCCCTATTTCTATCGAGGCGCCTAGCTAGCGTTCGGTCGAGGCTCGGCGATCGGTGTTGCACGGTGCAGCGCCAGCAGCGCTTCCAGCGACTGCATGGTGTCGGCCTCGTGCAGCGGCTTGTCGCCGCGGATGCGCAGCATGCGCGGAAAGCGCGTCGCGATGCCGCTCTTGTGCCGCGTGCTGCGGTTGATGCCTTCGAAACCGAGCTCGAAGACCAGCGACGGCCGCACGCTGCGCACCGGGCCGAACTTCTCGAGCGTGGTGCTGCGGATGACCTTGTCGACCGCCTTGAACTCGTCGTCCGTAAGGCCGGAATAGGCCTTGGCGAACGCCACGAGCTGCAGGTCGTCCGGCTGTGCCGGCTTCTTGGCGGCGATCGCCTCGACCGCCGCCGCCGCTTCCGCCGCGTCGCTCGGCGTGCGGCTCCAGACCGCGAAGGTGTAGTCGGTGTAGACGCTGGCGCGCCGCCCGTGGCCGGCCTGCGCATAGACGAGGACGCAGTCGACGCTGAGCGGATCGATCTTCCACTTCCACCAGGTGCCGCCGACGAGATCGTCCTGCTTGCGCCGGCCGGTGCCGTAGCGCGCCTGGCGGTGCTTCAGCATGAAGCCTTCGACACCGCGCGCGCGCGATTCGCCGCGCAGCTCGGCAAGCGCCCGCCATGACGAACGTGTCTCGACCGGCGAGAGATGCAGCGCAGGGTGGTCGGCGACGAGCGCTTCGAGCATCGCACGGCGCTCGGCCTGCGGCAGATCGCGCAGATCGACGCCGCCGCGCTCGAGAATGTCGTAGGCGATGAAGCCGACGGGCGCGTCGGCAAGCACCTTCTTCGTCAGGGTCTTGCGGCCGATCCGCTGCTGCAGGAGATTGAACGGCGCGACCTGGCCGTCCTTCCACACCACCGCTTCACCGTCGAGCACGGTGCCATTCGGCAGCGACTGCGCTGCAGCGACGATCTCCGGAAAGCGCTCGGTGACGAGCTCCTCGCCGCGCGACCAGATCCACACTTGCGAGGCGCGCTTGACGAGCTGGGCGCGGATGCCGTCGTACTTCCACTCCACGATCCAGTCGTCCGGCGACGCGAGCTTCGCGTCGAATTCCTCCGGCGCGAGGTCGAGCTGGTGAGCGAGAAAAAACGGATACGGCTGGCCGAGATCGAGCGGTCCCGCCGCGGCGCTCGAGGTCAGCTGCGTGTAGCGCTCGGCGCTCGGCGCGATGCGGCCGTCGGTATAGCCCATCATGCGTTGCGCGACCAGCTTGGCGTCGACGCCCGAGCCTTCGGCGAGCGCACGCTGCACCAGCAGCTTGCTGACGCCGACGCGAAAGCTGCCGCCGATCAGCTTGTTGAGCAGGAAGCGCTCGGCCGCGTCGAGCTCGTCCCAGTAGGAGGCGACGCGATCGGTCTGCTCTTGCGGCGCCAGGCCGCGCAGCGTCAAGAGGCGCTCCTCGACCCAGACGGCAAGACCGAGATCGCTCTGGCGCGTGGGCGGTGGCAGGACGTGCGCGACCGTCTCCGAGAAATCGCCGACTGCCTGGTAGCAGGCGTCGAAGAGCCACTCCGGGATGCCCGCCTGGCGGCAGGCGATCGCCCACAGCACGCCGCTCGGCACGACCTGGCGCGGCTTGCCGCCGGCCAGGAAATAGACCGCCCAGGCGGCGTCGCGCGGCGCGGCAGCGGCGAAGTAACGCTTCAACGCGTCGACCTTGGCCAGGGTCGCGGTGCGCTGGTCAAGCTCGGCGAAGAGCTGAGCGAACAGCTTCATGGACCGGCGGAGTCGACAGCAGCATCGGCGATCGGCGGCGACAGCTCGTCGTCGTCGTCCCCGTACTCGGTCTCGAACGCGCTCGCCTCGAGGCCCTGGTCGGTGAGCCAGCGCACCATCACCGCCTCGTAGCCGTGCGTGACGATGACACGCTCGGCGCCGGTCGCCGCGATCGCCCGTTGCAGCCCGGGCCAGTCGGCGTGGTCGCTGAGCACGAAGCCGCGGTCGACCGAACGCCGACGGCGCGCGCCGCGCAGCTGCATCCAGCCGCTCGCGAACGCATCGCTGTGCTCGCCGAAGCGTCGCGTCCACACTGAGCCTTGCACCGAGGGCGGTGCGACGATGAGCGCCCGCTTGAAGATCGACTTGTCGGCGATCTCCGTGACGAGCGGCGTCTCGGGAATGTCGACACCCGCGGCGCGGTAGGCGCGGTTGAGCGGCTCGACAGCGCCGTGCACGGCGATCGGCCCGATCGAGCGGTCGACGCCCTTCAAGATGCGCTGCGCCTTGCCGAAGCTGTAGCCCAGCAGCAGGCTGGCACGGCCGGCGTCGGCGTTGTCGCGCCACCAGGCGTCGATCGAGGCGAACAGCTCGGCCTGCGGCTGCCAGCGATAGACCGGCAGCCCGAAGGTCGATTCGGTGACGAAGCAATGGCAGCGCACCGGCTCGAAGGGAGCGCAGGTCGCGTTGTCTTCGCGCGGGTCGGCGCGGGCGCCCGCGACGTAGTAGTCGCCCGAGGCGACCCACACGCGCCCGGCATGCTCGAGCCGCACCTGCGCCGAGCCGAGCACGTGGCCGGCCGGATGAAAGCTGACGCGAACGCCGAAGTGATCGATCTCTTCGCCATACGGCAAGGTTTGTAGGTCGATCTCGCCGAGCCGGATGCGCAGCACGCTCTCGGACGGCGCCGCCGCGAGGTAGCGCGCATGGCCGCGCCGCGAATGGTCGGCGTGCGCGTGCGTGATGACAGCCCGATCGACCGGCCGCCACGGGTCGATGTAGAAATCGCCCGGCGGGCAGTACAGGCCTTCGCGGCGCTGGACGATCAGGTCGCTTTCCGAGGTGTTCATCGCGCGGTGGCCGGCCGGGCGCCGGGCCGCCCCAAGCTCGGCCGCGCCCCCTCGGGGGGCAGTGAACGAAGAGAGCGTGGGGGCACCATCAGCGCCCGCCGGGCCGCCCCAAGGGCGCTGACGCCCCCTCGGGGGGCAGCGAATGAAGTGAGCGTGGGGGCACCATCTAGTAGCGGTGGCGCGTCGCGAACAGGGCGATGCGCATCAGCGCGTAGGCGAGCCAGGCGAGACTGCGTGTCGTGAACGGGCGCTTCCGGTGCGACGACGATTCGATGCGCATGCCGACCGTCTTCACCGCATCGACGAGATGCTGGCGCAGCTCGGCGGCGAAGGCGTCGTCGCGGACGAAGACATTGGCCTCGCGCGCCAGCAGCAGGCTGATCGGATCGAGGTTCGAGGAGCCGACCGTGGCGATCGCACCCTGCGCGCCATCGAACACCGCCACCTTGGCATGCAGGAAGCTGGGCTCGTACTCGATGATCTCGACGCCGGCATCGAGCATCACGCCGTACATTGCCCGGCTGGTGTGGTGCTGCATGAAGTACTCGTATTTCCCCTGCAGCAGCAGCGTGATGCGCACGCCCCGCCTGGCGGCGCGCAGCAGCGATCGCTGCAGCGCGAGGCCGGGAACGAAGTAGGCATTGGCGATGACGACTTCGCTCTTCGCCTGGGCGATGGCGTAGCGATAGAAGTGCTCGATGCGTTGCCGGAATCGGATGTTGTCGCGCACGACGAGCCCGGCCAGCACGCCCTGATGCGCGACCGTCGGATCGTGGCTGAGATCGCCGGCGGCGAGCTCGGGATCGCTCGCGTCGGCGCCGGCCAGCGATGCGTCGCGCACTGTCTCGAGGGCGGCCTTGAAGTCATAGCGGGCCGCTTCTCTGGCTGCCTGCATGCGCAGCCAGAGTCGCGTCATGGTCTCGTGGATGTCGGCCACCAGCGGGCCGGTGACACGCACCGCGAAATCGAAGCGCGGCTGGTCGAGCCGGCCGCGGCCCGGATCGAGATAGTCGTCGAGCAGGTTGATGCCGCCGCAAAAGCCGATCCGCCCGTCGATGACAGCGAGCTTCCTGTGCATGCGCCGCCAGCCCCTGGGGAGGATCACGCGCCAGCCGCGCGCCGGGTTGTAGATCCGCCAGAACAGGCCGGCCGCCTTCCACCGCGCCTGCCATTCGGCCGGGATGTCGCCGGTGCCGATGCCGTCGACGACGACGCGCACGCAGACACCTCGCGCGGCCGCGCGCTCGAGCGCCTCGGCGACCTGGACCGGCGCTCCCTTGAACTCGAAGATGTAGGTTTCGAGAAGAACCTCGGCGCGGGCCCTGTCGATGGATTCGACGAGCGCGGCGAACAGCGCCTCGCCGCCTTTGAGCAACGCGATCCGGTGCCCGGGCTGGAGCGCCCGCGTCGCCCGTGCGGCCCGCTTCGCTTCGGCCATGGCGAGGGCCTCGCTCGACCGGCTCAGACGAGCTCGAGCTCGGCGACCAGCGGCAGGTGATCGGACATGCGGGCCCAGGCGCTGCCACGCGGCACCGCCGTGCCGACGCAACGAAAGCCGCGCACGTAGATGCGGTCCATCGAGAACATCGGGATGCGCGACGGGAAGGTGTTGAAGCGCGCCGGCGAATCTCCGGAAACGATCGCCCGGCTCAGGCTGCAATCGGTGATCAGCGGATCGAGCCGGCCGCCCCAGTCGTTGAAGTCGCCGGCGACGATCAGCGCCTCGCCTGCCGGCACATTGGCATCGATGAAGGCGCGCAGCCGCTCGACCTGGCGAACGCGGCTCGCATGGATCAGCCCGAAGTGGGCGACGATGGAGTGCACGAGCGTGCCGTTCCACATCACCGGCACGTAGAGCAGGCCGCGCTGCTCGAAGCGATGGTCGGAGACGTCGTGGTGGCCGACGTCGCCGATCGGCCAGCGCGAGAGCAAGGCGTTGCCGTGTTCGCCGTCGCGCGTCACCGCGTTGGTGCGGTAGGCCGCTTCGTAGCCTTCGGGCGCGAGGTAGTCGGCCTGCGGCAGCTTCGGCCAGCCGATCTTGGTGTCGGGAAAGAAACGCGCCTCGGCGCGGTTCATGCGCCGCACTTCCTGGAGAAAGACCAGGTCCGTGTCGAGCGCCTCGATGCCGAGCACCAGGTTATGGATCTCGAGGCGGCGCTTCGGGCCGACGCCGCGCACGCCCTTGTGGATGTTGTAGGTGGCGACACGGAGGACGCCGCTCGAGTGCGTCGTCGTGGTGTGCAGGGCTTGCATCTCGGCTGGTTTGGACATCGGCGTCGGAAGGTCTGAACGATGAGGCGCGGGGATCGGCCGGAGGGTTTCAGCCACGTCTGTCAGCCGTGCAGACGCGACAGATGAAGAATCGCTTCGGCGTTCGATGGCGAGGCGCATCGATCGGCCGCAGCGTGCCAGCCGAGCCACTCGAAGCGGAGATGCTCGCGCGGCGACAGGCGGATCTCGATGTCTCGCGGCACGACGAGACCGAAGACATGCTCGGTGTTTCTGGTCACGCCCGGAGCATAGCGATGCCGCCAGACGGGATAGATGTCGTAGACATTGCGCATGTGCCAGTCGCTTAGGCAATCGGCGTGCACACGCGCGGAGCCGACGCCGATGCCGGTCTCCTCGGCCACTTCGCGGCGGCAGGTCTCCTCGAACGGCTCGTCGAGTGCGTCCTTCGAGCCGGTCACGCTCTGCCAGAAGCCGGGCGCATCGGCTCGCTCGAGCAGCAGCACGTCGAGCGCCGCGCTGTGGATGACGACGAGGACGGACTCCGGGATCTTGAACCGTCGCTCGTCGATCATGTCAACTGGCGGTCGGTTGCGTGCTGCGCAGGCGGATGTGCAGCTCGCGCAGCTGCTTCTCGTCGACCGGACCGGGCGCGTTGGTGAGGAGGTCCTGCGCGCGCTGCGTCTTCGGGAAGGCGATCACGTCGCGTAGCGACTCTGCCTTGACGAGCAGCATGACGAAGCGGTCGAGGCCGATGGCGATGCCGCCGTGCGGCGGCGCGCCGTACTGCAGCGCGTCGAGCAGGAAGCCGAACTTCAGCTGCGCTTCCTCGGCATCGATCTTGAGCGCCCGAAAGACCTTGCTCTGCACGTCTTCCTTGTGGATCCGCACCGAGCCGCCGCCGAGCTCGATGCCGTTCAGCACCACGTCGTAGGCTTTGGCGACGCAGCGGCCCGGGTCGCTCTCGAGCCAGTCTTCGTGGCCGTCCTTGGGCGAGGTGAACGGGTGGTGCACGGCGTTCCAGCGGCCGCCTGCGTCGTCGTACTCGAACATCGGGAAGTCGACGACCCAGAGCGGCTCCCATTCGCCCTGCAACAGGCCGCGAGCCTTGCCGAACTCGCTGTGTCCGACCTTGACGCGCAAGGCGCCGAGCGCGTCGTTGACGACCGAGGCCTTGTCGGCGCCGAAGAAGATCAGGTCGCCCGAGGCGGCATGGGTGCGCTCGAGAATCTTCGCGATGGAAGCGTCGTGCAGGTTCTTCACCACCGGCGACTGCAGACCCTCGCGGCCCTTGGCCGCGTCGTTCACCTTGATCCAGGCCAGGCCCTTGGCGCCGTAGATCTTCACGAACTCGGTGTAGGCGTCGATCTCGCCGCGTGTCATCTCGCCGCCGCCCGGAACGCGCAGCGCCGCGACGCGGCCGCCCTTGGCCTTGGCCGGCACGGAGAAGACCTTGAAGTCGACGTCGCCCATCACGTCGGTGAGCTCGGTGAGTTCGAGCTTGACGCGCAGGTCGGGCTTGTCGGAGCCGTAGATGCGCATCGCATCGGTGTAAGTCATCACCGGGAAAGGCTTCAGCTCGACGCCGATCGCATGCTGCACCGTGCTCCTGATCATGCCTTCGAACATCGTGCGGATCTCCTCCTCGCCGAGAAAGGAGGTCTCGATGTCGATCTGCGTGAACTCGGGCTGGCGGTCGGCGCGCAGGTCCTCGTCGCGGAAGCACTTGGTGATCTGGTAGTAGCGGTCGAACCCGGCCACCATCAGCAGCTGCTTGAAGAGCTGGGGCGACTGCGGCAGCGCGAAGAACATGCCGTCGTGGACGCGGCTCGGCACGAGGTAGTCGCGCGCGCCTTCCGGCGTGCTCTTGGTGAGCATCGGCGTCTCGATGTCGATGAAGCCGTTGGCGTCGAGGAACTTGCGCACTTCCATCGCGACGCGGTAGCGCAGCATCATGTTGCGCTGCATCTGCGGCCGGCGCAGGTCGAGCACACGGTGCGTGAGGCGCGTCGTCTCGGAGAGGTTTTCCTCGTCGAGCTGGAACGGCGGCGTGACGCTCGGGTTCAGCAC
>DAIMIM010000044.1:0-13094 GCA_036722755.1 Caldimonas sp.
CGCGAAGTACTCGGGCAGGAGGACCAGGCGTTGCTGGTGCAGCTCGACCATGCGGATGCGCTTGCGGCCGGCGAGCGGATGCGCGTCGGCGACGACGAGCACCATCTCCTCGTTGTAGAGCGGCTCGAACCAGAGCTCGGTCGGCCCGCTCGGCCGATAGGCGATGCCGAGGTCGAGCTCGCCCCGGCGCAACCGGGCGCCGATCTCGTCGGCCGACAGCTCCTCGACGCGCACCTGCACGAGCGGATGGCGCGTCATGAAGAGCGCCACGCATTCGGGGATCAGGCCGATGTTGAAGGTATGGGTCGCGCCGATACGGACCCGACCCGACAGACCTCCCGAACCGGGCTTGAGCATGGCGATGCCGAGGTCTACCTCCCTGAGCGCACGCGACGCGTAGGCGAGGAAGAGCTCGCCCGCTTCGGTCGTCACCACCTTCTTGCCGATCCGTTCGAAAAGCGCCTGGCCGACCTCTTCTTCGAGCCGGCGGATCTGGTGCGACAAGGTCGACTGGCTGACGTGGACGCGCTCGGCCGCGCGCGTGAAGCTGAGGTGTTCGGCCAGGGCGACGAAGTAGCGAAGATGCCTCAGCTCCATACAAACCCGGTTGTCGAATCGATGCGATCGATCATATCGATGCGAATTCGCCACTTCCTTTGCCGCCGCGGCGTCCTCTAAGCTTCGCCCGCAGCGCCCCATCCCCAGGAGACAAAGCCATGTCCGACTACAACCAGGAGCGGCTGACGCAGGACGTCGTCGACGCGTTCGCGAAGACGCCCGATCCGCGCCTGCGCCAGTTGATGACGGCGCTCGTCAAGCACATCCACGCCTTTGCCCGCGAGGTCGACCTGCGCCCTGAGGAGTGGATGGCGGGTCTGGAGTTTCTCAACGCGACCGGGCAGATCTCGACCGAGAAGCGCCCCGAGTTCATCCTGCTCTCCGACACGCTGGGCTTGTCGATGATGGTCGTCTCGCTGACGCAAGCGCGCGCCGGCGGCAACGCCAAGGGTGCGACCGAGGCCACCGAAGCCACGGTCGAAGGCCCGTTCTACTGGAAAGGCGCGCCCGATCTCGCGCTCGGCGCCGACATCGGCGAAGGCGTGCCGGGCGAGCCGACGTTCTACATGGGCCGGGTCACCGACTGCGACGGCAAGCCGCTGGCCGGCGCGCTGCTCGACGTCTGGTCCGGCGACGGCGAAGGCATGTACGACGTGCAGCTTTCGCCCGAGCCGACGATGAAGGCGCGCGGCCGTTTTCGCACCGACGTCGAGGGTCGCTACTGGTTCTGGTCGATCCGGCCGGCGTTCTATCCGATCCCCGCCGACGGACCGGTCGGCGCCATGATGCGTGCCACCGACCGCAGCATCTACCGGCCTGGCCACATCCACATGCAGGTGTCGGCGCCGGGGCACGTGATGCTGACCACGCACATTTTCGTGGGCGGCAGCCCCTACATCGAGGAAGACGCGGTGTTCGGCAAGCGCGACAGCCTCGTCGTCGACTTCGATGCGCATCCGCCGGGCAAGGCGGTCGACGGCCGCGAGATGACGACCCCCTACCACTCGGCGAGCTTCGATTTCCGGCTCGCGCCGTCGGCCGCCTGAGCAACGCGTCCGCAACCGCCCCGCGCGCCGGGGCCAGACGAGGATTCCCATGAAGATCGGCAAGGCCACCGTGCCGCGTACATCCATCTGCACGTCGGACGAGCACACCATCGTCATCCGCGGGCGCGACCTGTCGAAGGACCTGATCGGCAAGGTCTCGTTCGTCGATCACTTCTTCCTGCTGCTGACCGGCAAGATGCCGACCGCCGGCGAGACGGCGGTGCTCAACGCCACGCTCGTCGCCATCGCCGAGCACGGCCTGGTGCCGAGCGTCCAGGCGGCGCGTATGACCTTCGCCGCCGCGCCCGATGCGATGCAAGGCGCCGTCGCGGCCGGTGTGCTCGGCTGCGGCTCGGTGGTGCTCGGCTCGTCGGAAACGGCGGGCAGGATGTACAGCGAGATCGACGCGAACGTGCAGGCGGGCGAGGCGCTCGATGCCGCCGCGCTCGCCGTGATGCAGGCCTGGCGCGCCGCCGGCAAGTCGATTCCGGGCTACGGCCATCCGCTGCACAAGGAGCGCGACGAGCGCGTCGGCGCGCTGTTCGGCGTGGCCCGCGCGGCCGGCACCGACCTGCGCTTCGTGGCCATCGCCGAGGCGGTCGAGGCGCTGATGCCCACAGTGGTCAGGAAGGACCTGAAGCTCAACGTCTCGGGCGCGATTCCCGCGGTGCTGCTCGGCGCCGGCTTTCCGGTGCAGGCGCTCAAGGGCGTGCCGATCCTGGCGCGCACGGCCGGGCTCATCGCGCACCTGTACGAAGAGATCCAGCAGCCGATCGGTTTCGCGCTGTCGTACCAGGCGACGCGCGAGATGGAATACGACGGCGCGTTGCCGCCCGGCTTCGGCACGCACGCGTGAGCGCCCCGCCATGATCAAGACGCTCGCCGGCGTGAAGGTGATCGAGCAGGGCACCTTCATCACCGGCCCGGCCGCCGGCATGCTGCTCGGCGACCTCGGTGCCGATGTGATCAAGGTCGAGGTGCCCGTCACGGGCGATCCGTTTCGCGCCTTCCAGGGCGGCCTCTACAGCCCGCACTACCAGACTTACAACCGCAACAAGCGCAGCATCGAGCTCGACACCAAGGACGACGCGGACCGCGCGGTCTTCGACGCGTTGATCGTCGACGCTGACGTCTACATCCAGAACTTTCGCCCCGGCGTCGCCGACAGGCTCGGCGTCGGCGCTGCGCGCCTGCGTGCGCTGAACCCGAAGCTCGTCTACTGCTCGATCAGCGGCTTCGGCCCGACCGGGCCGGCCGCGAACCGGCCGGCCTACGACACGGTGGCGCAGGCGGCGAGCGGCTTCCTGAACCTGCTCGTCAATCCCGGGAACCCGCGCGTCGTCGGCCCGGCGATCGCCGATTCGCTGACCGGCTTCTACGCTGCGTACGGCGTGATGGGCGCGCTCATCGAGCGCGGGCGCACCGGCGCCGGGCGCACCGTCGAGGTCTCGATGCTCGAAGCGATGGCGCATTTCAATCTCGACGCCTTCACCCACTTCTTCCAGATGAACGAAGTGATGGGGCCGTACAGCCGGCCGCGTGTCTCGCAGTCGTACGTGCTCGCCTGCGGCGACGGCAAGTGGATCGCGCTGCACATGTCCTCGCCCGAAAAGTTCTGGCAAGGGCTGGCCCGGGCGATCGAGCAGCCCGACCTGTTCGCCGACGCGCGTTTCGCAAGCCGCAACGCGCGCATCGCCAACCAGGAAGCGCTGATCGTTCTGCTCGGCGAACGCTTCAAGGCCCGGCCGCGGGCCGAGTGGTGCACGCGCCTGCAGGCCGAGGACGTGCCGAATTCACCGATGTACGACACCAGCGAAGCACTCGAAGATCCGCAGGCCATGCACTTGCAGATGATGACCTCGGCCGTGCACCCCGTGATGGGCCTCTTTCGCACCGTGCGCTCGCCGGTCTCGTTCGATGGCGAGCGGCCGCTCGACGTGCGGCCGCCGCCGACACTCGGCGAGCACAACGACGAGATCCGCGCCGCGTTGAAGACCATAACAGCTAGGACATCCGCATGAACGACGATCGATTCTTCTCCGCGCTGGCGCGCCGCGCGGTTCTCGCGTCGGGCCTGTCGATGGCGCTGCTCGGGCTGGCAGGCAGCGCATCCGCGCAGGACGGCGGCACCATCAGGATGATCGTGCCGTTCGGCGCCGGCACCACCACCGACACGATCGGTCGGATCGTCGCCGAAGCGCTCGGCAAGAACCTGCATGCGAACGTGGTCGTCGAGAACCGCGCCGGCGCCGGCGGCGTGACCGGCAGCGACATCGTCGCCAAGTCGACGCCCGACGGCAAGACCCTGGTGATGGGCACGGTCGGCACGCACGCCATCAACGCGACGCTGTTTCGCAAGATGCCCTACGACACGCTGCGCGACTTCGCGCCCGTCGCCTTCATCGGCTACACGCCGACGCTGCTCGTCGTGGCCGCGGATTCGCCCGTGAAATCGCTGAAGGACCTGGCGGCGATGGCGGCGCGTCCGCAGGGCCTCACCTTCGCCTCGGCCGGCAACGGCACGTCGGGCCATCTCGCCGGTGAGCTGCTCGCGCAGCGCCTCGGCGGCAAGATGATCCACGTGCCCTACAAGGAAGGCGCGGTGGCGATGACGAGCGTGATGACGCAGCAGGTCGACTTCATGTTCTATCACCCGGCTGCGGTGATGCCGCAGATCAAGGCCGGCAAGTTGCGCGCGATCGCCGTCAGCGGCGCGGTGCGCAGTGCGGCCGCGCCCGACGTGCCGACGCTGATGGAGCTCGGCGTGAAGGACTTCGATCTCGTCGCCTGGTTCATGCTCTATGCGCCTGCCGGCACGCCCGCCGCGACGCTGGCGCAGTTGCGCATCGCCAGCGCGGCAGCGCTGGCGCAACCCGAGGTGGTGGCGCACATGCGCGAGCAAGGCATCGAACAGCGGCCGATGCGCGCCGACGAGATGGCGCCGTTCAACAAGCTCGAGATCGCACGCTGGGGCGATCTCGTCAAGCGCTCGGGTGCCGTGGTGGACTGACCGCTCGATGCCCATGGACAGAGAAGAACCGACAACACCAAGGAGACCTCGATGACAACGACGACCATCTCGCGCCGCAACATTTCGCGCCGCACCGCCGTCGCCGCCGCGCTGACCACGCTCGGCGGCCTGGGCGGCCTGGCCTTTGCGCAGCCGGCCGGCCAGCCGATCCGCATCGGCAGCACGCTGGCGCTGACCGGCCCGCTCGCGGCGACGGCGCAGATCCACAAGCTGGTGGGCGACATCTATGTCGAGCAGGCCAACAAGCGTGGCGGCTGGCTCGGCCGGCCGATCGAATGGATCGTCAAGGACGACCAGTCGAAGCCCGAGCTCGCCCGGACGCTCTACGAGCAACTCATCACCGCCGACAAGGTCGACCTGCTGATGGGCCCGTACGCGACCGGCGCGATCCTCTCGGCGATGGGCGTGGCGCAGCGCTACAACAAGGTGCTCGTGCACCACACGCTCGGCATCCCCTCGCTCGCCAAGTACGACATGCAGTTTCCGGCCTGGTCGCTCGGCTCGGACCCGCAGGCGACCGTGCCGAACACCGTGTTCGACGCACTCGCCTCCGGCCCGAAGCCGCCGAAGACCGTCGCCGTCGTCACCAACAAGTTCCCGTCGATCCAGTTCATGACGGCGGGCGCGCGCGAGGTCATGAAGAAGCGCGGCCTCACCGAAGTGCTGTTCCTCGAATGGGACTTTGGCAACCGCGACTTCGGCCCGATCGCCAACCGCATCAAGGACGCCAAGCCCGACTTCGTCTGGGTCGGTGCGATCGGCCTCGACGGCAACCTGCTGCTCGACGCGATGAAGAAGATCGACTACGAGCCGCCGCAGCACTTCTATCTCTATCCCGCGCCCGGCCCGCTGGTCTCGTTGCCGGAAGCGAAGAACGCGCTCTCGGTGACGATCTTCGAAGACCAGCCGCCCTTCACCTCGAACCCCGGGGCGGCCGAGTTCGTCAAGCTGTACCGCGAGCGTGCCACCAAGGCCGGCCTGGCCGATCCGTCGGTCGAGACCCAGGCGGCCGCCTCGTACACGGCATGGCAGATCCTCGAGGCCGGCGTCGTCGCGACCAAGAGCCTCGACGACAAGGCCATCGCCACGTGGCTGAAGGCGAACCGGGTCGACACCATCCAGGGCAAGCTGCGCTTCAACGGCCTCGGCAACTTCGGCGACGACCTGATGCGCGTCAAGCAGGTCCAGAACGGCCACTGGGTCGTCGTCTGGCCGAAGGAATTCACTTCCGGTGGCGCCAGGCTGATGGCCAACTGACCGGGCCGCGTCCCGCATGTCGGCGTTCACGCTGCCCAGCGCTTCGCTGCTCGCGCAAAGCATCCTCTCGGGCATCTTCGTCGGCGCGCTGTACGGGTTGATGGGGCTCGGCCTCAGCCTGAGCTGGGGGCTGCTGCGCCTCATCAACCTGGCGCATTTCGCGTTCGCGTTCCTCGCCGCCTATCTCTGCTACCAGCTGGCGACGATGGGGGTCGACCCGCTGCTGTCGCTGGCCGTCATCGTGCCGGCGTTTTTTGCGGTCGGCGGCGCGTTGCATTGGGTCATGGCGCGCTTTGCGGTGACGCCGCTCAACTCGCTGCTGCTCACCTTCGGCCTGATGGGCATCGTCGAAGCGCTGATCCAGTCGATCTGGACGGCCGATTTTCGCAAGCTCGAGTCCGGCTACTCGGCGCTGAAATTCAAGATCGGCGTGCTCTACGTGCCGATCCCCGAGCTCATCACGCTGGTGCTGGCCGTCGCGATCTCGGTGGGCGTGTGGGCGCTGCTCCGCTTCACCAACCTCGGCAAGGCCTTGCGCGCGGCGGCTGAGGATGCACCGATCGCGTCGGCGTTCGGCGTCAACCAGAAGATGAACGCGCTCTTGCTCGCGGGTACCTGCTCGGCCCTGGCCGCCATTGCCGGCGTGTGCCTCGCGCTCAGCTTCACGCTCGCGCCGTCGCAGATGTACGCCTGGATCGGCGTCGTCTTCGCAACGGTGATGCTCGGCGGCCTCGGCCGCGCGCTCGGGCCGCTGCTCGCCGGCACGCTGATCGGCGTGAGCGAGGCCGTGACGATGGCAGTCACCGCGCCATCGTGGGCACCGATC
The DNA here is from genome assembly GCA_036722755.1 of Caldimonas sp. Taxonomy (GTDB): domain Bacteria; phylum Pseudomonadota; class Gammaproteobacteria; order Burkholderiales; family Burkholderiaceae_C; genus Schlegelella_A. The sequence continues at coordinate 6,719 of DAIMIM010000044.1, forward strand.
GTCTCGTTCACGCTGCTCATCGCCGTGCTCGTGCTGCGCCCGGGCAAGGCGGCGTGACGTCCATGAAGCGCACGCCCTGGCTCATCGTCGGCGCCGGCGTGCTGCTCGCCTTCGTGCCGCAGCTCGGCCTGCCGGCCTTCTACGATTCGCTGCTTTACTTGATGCTCAGCTGGATCGTGCTCGCGACCTCGTGGAACATCCTGTCGGGCTACACCGGCTACTTCTCGTTCGGTCATGGCGCCTTCTTCGGCGCCGGCATCTACACGACGAGCACGCTGCTGGCGCGCTTCGAGTGGCCTTTCCTGTGGACGCTGCCGATGGCGGCGCTCGTCGCAGCGACACTCGGCGTGGCGCTCGGCGCGGTGGTCTTTCGCGTCAAGGGCGTGCGCGGCGAGGTGTTCGCGCTGCTCACGCTGGCGATCACCTTCGTCATCGGCACCATCATCGTCAACACGCCGCTCGACGGTGGCCAGGGCGTCTCGCTGAGTGCCGTGCCGGTACCGCACATCGGGCCGACGCAATCGTCGACCTTCTATCTGCTCGCCCTGGCCGCCGCCACGCTGACCCTGCTGATCGCCTGGGCTATCGCCGCCTCGCGCTTCGGCGCCGGCCTCTTCGCGATCCACGACGACGAAGACGCGGCCGAGGTGATGGGCGTGCCGACCTATCGCTACAAGCTGACCGCGTTCGGCATCTCGTGCGCGCTCGCCGGCGCCGCTGGCGGCATCCACGCGCTGTTCCTGTCGTACGTGACCTCGGGCGAGGTCTTCACGATCGCGGTGCCGCTCACGGTCGTGCTGATGAGCGTGCTGGGTGGCACGCGGCACTGGGCCGGCCCGGCGGTCGGAGCGGTCGCCATCACGGCACTGCTCTACGCCTTCACCGCCGCCGACCACGCAGTCGCCGGCAAGGCGGTGAGCGGTGGGGTCTTGATCGCCGCGATCCTCTTCATGCCCGAGGGCATCCTGCCGCGCTTGCAGGGCTGGTTCGGGCGCGGGCGCGCGACGCTGACGGGCGCCGCGCAGCCGCCGTCGGCATCGGCGTCGGGATCGGCCGTCGGCGATGCATCGCCGTTCGCCGTTCCGCACCCGGACGTGGCGGCCGTGCTCACGTCACCCGCCGTCGCCGCATTTGCAAGCGCGTCGCGCCACGCGGTGCCCGCCGACGTTCTCCTGCGCGTGCGCGGCCTCCACAAATCGTTCAAGGGCGTGCGTGCGCTGGCCGGCGTCGACGTCGACGTGCGGCGCGGCGAGATCCTCGGCCTGCTCGGGCCGAACGGCTCGGGCAAGTCGACCTTCATCAACGTCGTCAGCGGCCACTACGTGGCGAACGCGGGCGAGATCGTCTTCGAGGGGCGCGACCTCGCGCGCACGGCGGCGCACCGCATCGCCGGCGCCGGCATCTCGCGCACCTACCAGATCCCGCGCCCGTTCGCGCGTTCGAGCGTGCTCGACAACGTGGCGCTGGCGACGCTGTTCGGCGGCGGTGTGCACGACCTGCGCGCCGCGCGAAGGCAGGCGATGGCCTGGCTCGAGTTCACCGGCCTGCAGGACAAGGCGTCGGCGCGGCCCGATGAGCTCAATCTGCACCAGCGCAAGTTCCTCGAGCTGGCCCGCGCGCTCGCGTCGCGGCCGCGGCTCGTCCTGCTCGACGAAGTGCTGTGCGGCTTGACGCCGAGCGAGATCGACGACGCGGTGGCACTGATCCGGCGCATTCGCGAGCAGGGCTCGACGATCGTCTTCGTCGAGCACGTGATGCGCGCGGTGATGGCGCTCACCGACCGCATCGCCGTCTTCCACCACGGCGAGCTGCTTGCCGAAGGCCTGGCCGCCGACGTGATGCAGCGGCCCGACGTCATGACCGCGTATCTGGGGCGTCCCTATGCATGAAAGCGGCATGGCACCGGCAGCGCGTGCGGCCGGCGACATCCTGCTCGAGGTGCGCGATCTGCGCGTCGCCTACGGCGCCGCGCCGGCCCTCTGGGGCGTCTCGCTCGATGTGCGCGCCGGCGAGCTGCTCTGCGTGGTCGGCCCGAACGGCGCCGGCAAGACCACGCTCATCAACACGCTCGCCGGCCTGCTGCGCGCGGGTGGCGGCCAGATGACGTTCGACGGACGCGACATCACGCAACTCGCCCCGCATCGCTTCTGCGCGATGGGCATCGCCATCGTCCCTGAAGGCCGTCGGCTCTTCACGCGCATGAGCGTGCGCGAGAACCTCGAGCTCGGCAGCTATCTGCCGGCCGCGAAGGCGTATCGGACGCGTTCTCTCGACGCGGCACTCGCGCTTTTTCCGGCCCTGGAGGAAAAGCTCCCACAGCTCGCGGGCGAGCTCTCCGGCGGTCAGCAGCAGATGGTGGCGGTCGCCCGTGCGCTGATGGCGCGACCGCGCCTGCTGCTGCTCGACGAGCCGTCGCTCGGCCTGTCGCCGCTCATCGTTGTCGACGTGTTCGCCGCGATCCGCCGGATCAACGCCGATGGCGTCTCGGTGTTGCTCGTCGAGCAGAACGTGGCGATGGCGATGGCCGTCTCGAGCCGCGCTTACGTGCTCGAGGAAGGCCGGATCGTCGCCGCCGGCACGCCGGACGATCTGCTCGCGCGGCCGGAAATCCAGCGCGCCTATCTCGGCGTCCGAGACGACGCTTGAGACTCGCCCGCCCGCCCGCACCCTTTCACACGATCGGCGCGCAATGTCGCCGCCATGGCAACGCCCACTCTCGAACCGGAGACCTCGATGCTTTTCCCCACCACGATCGTCGGCAGCTTTCCCCAGCCTGAGTGGCTGATCGACCGGGCCAAGCTGGCCGGGCGCTTTCCGCCGCGCGTGCGCGCGACGGAGCTCTGGCGCATCCCGCCGCAGTACCTTGCCGAAGCGCAGGACGACGCGACGCTGACCGCGATCCGCGCCCAGGAAGAGGCCGGGCTCGACATCGTCACCGACGGCGAGATCCGCCGCGAGAGCTACTCGAACCGCTTCGCCACCGCGCTCGATGGCGTCGACCTCGACAACCCGGGCAGCGCCCTCGACCGCTCCGGCCACGCCAATCCGGTGCCGCGCATCGTCGGCAAGATCAGGCGCCGCCACGCGGTCGAGGTCGACGACCTGAAGTTCCTGCGCGCGCACACCGACCGCATGGTCAAGATCACCGTGCCCGGCCCGTTCACGATGCTGCAGCAGGCGCAGAACGACTTCTATGCGAGCGACGAAGACGCCGCGATGGACTACGCCGCCGCCGTCAACGAGGAGATCCGCGACCTCTTCGCCGCCGGCGCCGACGTCGTGCAGATCGACGAGCCCTACATGCAGGCACGGCCCGAGAAGGCGCGCCTCTACGGACTGAAGGCGCTCAATCGCGCGCTCGACGGCATCGCCGGCACGACGGCGGTGCACATCTGCTTCGGCTATGCGGCGATCATCCACGAGCGGCCGAGCGGCTACTCGTTCCTGCCCGAGCTGGCGCAATGCAGCTGCAAGCAGATTTCGCTCGAGACGGCGCAGTCGCATCTCGATTGCGCGGCGCTGAAGGATCTCGACGGCAAGCGGATCATGGTCGGTTGCATCGATCTCTCCGATCCGGAGGTCGAGTCGGCCGAGACGGTCGTGCAGCGCATCGAACGGGCGCTGCCGTACGTGAAACCGGAGAACGTCATCCTCGCGCCCGACTGCGGCATGAAGTACCTGCCGCGCGACCGTGCCAGCGCCAAGTTGCGTGCGATGGTCGAGGCGGCGAAGATCCTGCGCCAGCGCTACGCTGCGCACTGAACCGATCGTTCACGACACCCATCTCGGCGGGACGACCATGCTGTACAGCTTCATCCTCTTCGACCAGCCCGGCGCCGGCGAGATCCGCCGCCGGGTGCTTGCCGAGCACAAGGCCTATCTCGCGGCAACGGCCGAGCGCATCGCCTTCGCCGGGCCGCTCTTCGGCGACGACGGCACGACGATGGTCGGCAGCCTCCTCGTCATCGATTTCCCCGATCGCGCCGCGGCCCAGGCGTGGCAGCGCGACGAACCGTTCACGCGCGCCGGCGTGTACGGCAGCGCGCACCTGCATGCCTTCGAGAACCGCTGGCCGCAGAAGGTCGGCTTTCCCGCTGGCTGAACGCATTGCGCACGTTCGTCTTCCAGGCCACGCTGCCGCGGGTCGTGTTCGGCGCCGGCGCGCTGCAGCATCTGCCGCGCGAAGCCGACGCGCTCGGCATGCGCCGCGTGCTCGTGCTGTCGACACCCGGTCAGCGGGCGATGGCCGAACGCGCGGCGGCGCTGCTCGGTGCCAGCGCCGCTGGCGTCTTCTCGCAGGCGGCGATGCACGTGCCGGTCGAGACCGCGCGCGCTGCCGCCGACGAAGCCGCACGGCTCGGCTGCGACGGCGCCGTGGCGATCGGCGGCGGCTCGACGACCGGTCTCGGCAAGGCGATCGCGCTCGCATCGGGCCTGCCCGTGATCGCCGTTCCAACCACCTACGCGGGCAGCGAAGTGACGACCATGTACGGCCTCACGGAGTCGTGCGCCAAGACCACCGGCCGCGATCCGCGCGTGCTGCCGCGCTGCGTGATCTACGACCCGGAACTGTCGCGCGGGCTGCCGTTCGGCATCACGGTCGTCAGCGCCATCAACGCCATCGCCCACGCCGCCGAAGGCCTCTACGCACCCGACGCCAATCCGATGATCGACCTGATGGCGGCCGAAGGCATCCGCATCTTCGCCTCGGTGCTGCCGCGGCTGCAGCGCGATCCGGCCGACCTCGACGCCCGCGGCGACGCGCTCGTCGGCGCCTGGATGTGCGGCACGGTGATGGGCAGCATCACGGTCGGCCTGCATCACAAGCTGTGTCACACCCTCGGCGGCTTCGGCCTGCCGCATGCCGAGTTGCACACGGTGATCCTGCCGCACGCGATGGCCTATAACGCGCCGGCCGCGCCCGAGGCGATGCGCAGGATCGCTGCCGCGCTGCAGGCGCCCGCTGCGCCGGCCGGCCTCTTCGACCTCGCCGAGCGCCACGGCGCAGCGACGTCGCTGCGCGCGATCGGCATGCGCGCCGCCGATCTCGACCGCGCCGCCGATCTCGCCGCCCAGAACCAGTATCCGAACCCGCGACCGCTCGATCGCGGGCTCGTGCGCGCTTTGCTGCAGCGCGCCTACGACGGAACGCGCCCCGACTGAGTAGGCGTGCCGTTCAGGCTGGTTGCTTCAGGGCAGGGCTGCGGCGACGCTCAGGACGTCAGCCGCCTCACGCCCTTGAGCTCACACGCGTAGATGGCGTTGCGCAGCGCCGCGATCGCCTCGTAGCGCGTGAAGCTGCGCCGCCACGCGAGCACGACGCGTCGCGTCGGCACGGGCTTGTCGAACGGCACGTAGACGAGGTGGAGCTGTTTTTCCGCCGGCACCGAGAGCTGCGGCACGATGGTCACGCCCATGCCCGAGGCCACCATGTACTTGATGGTCTCGAGCGACGATCCCTCGAACGTCTTCTGCATGCCTTGGGTGTTGGCCGGCGCGAACTGCGCGTACTCGGGGCAGACCTCGAGCACGTGGTCGCGAAAGCAGTGGCCGGTGCCGAGCAGCAGCATCTTTTCCTGCTTGAGCTCGTCGGCGCTGATCGATTTGCGCCTGGCCAGCGGATGCGTCTTCGGCAGCGCGACGACGAACGGCTCGTCATAGAGCGGCGCGATCGCCAGGCCGGTGTCGGGGAACGGCTCGGCCATGATCGCGCAGTCGAGCTCTCCCGTGCGCAGCAGCTCGAGCAGCTTCACGGTGAAGTGCTCCTGCAGCATGAGCGGCATCTGCGGCACGCGCTCGATCGCCTGCTTGACGAGATCGGGCAGGAGATACGGCCCGATCGTGTAGATGACGCCGAGGCGCAGCGGCCCGCTCAGCGGGTCCTTGCGGCGCTTGGCTGTTTCCTTGATCTCGGCGGCGGCCTCGATCACCTGCTGCGCCTGGCGCACGATCTCTTCGCCCAGAGGCGTGACGCTGACCTCGTTCGCTCCACGCTCGAAGATCCGCACGTCGAGCTCTTCCTCGAGCTTTTTCACCGACACCGACAGCGTCGGCTGCGACACCGAGCACGCCTCGGCGGCGCGCCCGAAGTGCTTTTCCCGAGCGACGGCAACGACATAACGAAGCTCTGTAAGGGTCATCTCCGCAGACGGGACCGCCGGGCGCCGGGCCGCCCCAAGCCCGGCGGCGCCCCCTCGGGGGGCAGCGACCGAAGGGAGCGTGGGGGCATCATCATGTCGCGGGTTTGTCGCTGAGGAGCTTCAAGTTGTCCTGCAACTCCTTGCTCATCGGCGCATTGAGGTTGATTCCCTTGGGCGGGATCGGCGACTGGAACCACTTCTTGTAGAGCGCCTCGAACTCGCCGCTCTTCATCATG
>DAIMIM010000045.1:0-13039 GCA_036722755.1 Caldimonas sp.
GGCGGCAACATCGAGCCGCTCGTGCTCGCCGAGATCATCGAGCGCGGCATGGTCAAGTCGGGCCGGCTCGCGCGCCTGCGCGTCGACGTGCGCGACGTGCCGGGCGCGCTCGCCGATCTCGCCGCGCTGCTGGCCCGGCTCGGCGCCAACATCGACGAGGTGCAGCATCAGCGGGCGTTCTCGTCGCTGTCGGTCGAGCGCGTGCAGATCGAGGTCGTCGTGCAGACGCGCGGCACCGCGCACATCGAGCGCATCCTGGTGGCGATGCGCGAGCAGGGCTACGACGCGGAGCGCGTCGGCTAAGGTCTGTCGACGGGCGATCAGCCCGAAATCGGCGCGCCGCCGGGCCAATCCTAGGACGCGCGGGATGTCCGTTGATCCGACGTCCGGCGCCTTCCGTCGGCTCGATGTCTTTCGACGCTCAAGTTGCCAGCGGGACTGCCGCTATTGGGGAGGACTCCAGGAGCCATCGATGACGCGCGTCCTCATTTTCTTGTTGGCGCTCGTTCTCGGCGCGTGCGGCGGCGGTTCGGATCCGGTGCCTGCCTCGGGCTCGGGAACGCCGACGGTTTTGACGATCTCCGGCGTCGCGGCGACGGGTGCGGCGATCAGCGGCCGGATCTTCCTCAAGGATTCCGCCGGTCACGAGCAGTTCGTCGACACCACGGATGGTCGCTTCAGCTTCGCGCTGACCGGGCTCACCGCGCCCTACATGCTGAAGGCCAGCTGGACCGCGGCCGGCACAGCGCACACGCTGTATTCCTTTTCCACGGCGAGCGCCGGAGGCACGGCGAACATCACGCCTCTCACCCACATGGCTCTGGCGCGAGCGGCCGGAACGAGCCTGCTCGACGCGGTCTACGACGCTGGCGCCGCTTCGGCATTCACGGCCATCGCAACTGCCTTGCCGTCGGCACTCGCCCAGGTCGAGTCGGCGCTGGCGCCGCTGCTGGCCGGGCAGGGCGTGGCTGCTCTCGACGTCGTCAGCGTCGCGATCGCCGCCGACCACACCGGCATGGACGCCGTCCTCGACGGCATCAGCGTCAGCTACGCGGCCGGCAACGTCACCGTCTCCGACAAGACGAGCGGCGAGGTCCTGTTCGAGGCGCCGGTGGCCGATCTCACCCACGCGATGTCGGTGTTGAGCTGGACCGCGCAGGACGCGTCGGCCGCCGCCGACCCCGATGTGGCGGTCGCCTCGAACGGAGACAGCCTGGTCGCATGGTCGGAGACGATCGGCAGCCATTCGTTCGTTCGCGCCCGCGTCCTGCCGTCGGGCACCACCAGCACGACCAGCACGCTGAGCATCTCGGGCGATGCCGGCCTGCCGAAGGTCGCCTTCGACGCCGCGGCCAACGCGCTGGTGGTCTGGACGCAATTCGAGAACGGGCGCAACGACATCTGGGCCAGCCGCTATGTCGCCGCGACGAAGACATGGACCAGCCCGGTCCATCTCTCCGCAGCGAACGCCGTGGCCGACGCGAACGTCCCCGACCTCGCCGTCGATGCGGCCGGCAACGCCTTCGTCGTCTGGCATCAGGGCGACGGCCGCGCCAACCACTTCGATGTGCTCGGGGCGAGGTACGCCGCTGCCGCCGATGCGTGGACCGCGCCGCTTCCGGTCAGCGCCGGCATCGACAGCGCATTCAACCCGCACGTCGCGGTCTCTGCCGCCGGCCTCGGCCTGGTCGCCTGGGAACAGGGGCAGGACGACGGCACCGTCGTCTCGAACGGGCCGCAGGACATCTGGGCGCGCTCGCTGGGCAGCGCCGGCGCGCTCGGCACGGCGACGCGCCTCAACGCCGTGACCGGCGACGTCGACGGCGTCTATGGCCAGATCGCGGTCGCCGCCGACAGCCAGGGCAACGGGATGGCGCTCTGGGTTCAGTCCTCCGGCGCGTCGCCCTTGGTCATCCAGGCGGCCAGGCTCGCGCAGAGCGGCGGCTGGCAAGCCTCGGTGGTCATCACCTCGAACGCGCTCGACAGCAGCTACGGCCCGCACCTGGCCTTCGATTCGGCCGGCAACGCGGTCGCCATCTGGCAGCAGCAGACGGGCGTCGGCGCCTTCGCCGGCGTGAACCGTTTCGACGCGACGACCGGCTGGGGCAGCTCGGCGGCCATCGGCAACGACGTGCCCGGCGACGTCTACGACCCGCACATCGCGGTCGACGGCGCCGGCAATGCAACGGCGATCTGGTACCAGCAGCTCGCGAGCAGCACCTCGCTGATGGGCAACCGATCGCTCGCCGGCGCTGCATGGGGCGCGTCGCGCGTCGTCGCGAGCCCGCTTGCCGGCGGCTTCAGCATTCCGGTGCCGCGCGTCGCGACGAACGCCGCGGGCCACACGGTCGTGGTCTGGGGCGCCGACTCGCAGTAACGCGCACCTTCGCGCCGGTCGAAGCGCGAAGGCGCTCGGCTATTTCGTCAGGTCGATCGGCGCCGACGAGCCGGTGCGGCACACGCTCGGCGCCTGCGCCCGCCTGACGCCATCACCGGCCGAGCATTCCCACGTCACCGTTCCGTCTCGCGCGGCCTGCGGCGTGAAGATCAGGTCGCCGCTCGGCGTCTCGACCGTGAGCACCATCGTGTCGGCATCGAGCGACAGCCGCTCGCCGCGGGCCAGCGTCGTCGGCAAACCCGCTTGCTCGAGCGACGACGGCGATTCCTTGTGCGCGGCGTAGTACTCGGCGATGGCGAGCCGGGCCGGCGTCGAGCCGATGTAGGCGCCGGTCAGCCGGGCGCGAACGGTGTAGTCCTGGTAGGCCGGCAAGGCGACCGCTGCGAGGATGCCGATGATCGCGATCACCACGAGCAATCCGCCCGCTCCGCCGCCCGCTCGCCCGGCATAGGGGGTGAACAGCGCGAAGAAGTACGCGAAGCCGTTGCGCGCAGGCATTGGCGCCGCCGGATCGAGCACGCGCGCGACGCGCTTGGTGAGCCACGGATAGCCGCCGACCAGCTCGTGGAACGACATCCAGAAGCCCTTGGACAGGATCGCCTGGCCCGCGTAGGCGCCGAGGTCGACCTGCTTCCAGCGCTCGGCCCCCGCCGCCAGCGCGACCAGCGCGCGCGCCGCCGTCTCCGGCGTTTCGCAGCAGGCGCGGCCGTGCCGGTCGCAGGTCGTTTCCTTGGCGCGCGAGTAGGCGGCGCCGAGCAGCGGCAGCCACAGAACCGGCGCGCGCAGCAGCCGGCCGGTCAGGTGCTTCATGCGCACGTGGCCGAGCTCATGGCCGATGTAGAAGTTGATTCCGTCGGGCTGCGTGTCCATCGCGTCGACGACGCTCGACAACAGCACGATGTAGTGGCGGCCCAGGAAGCGCATCGCGAAGGCGTTGAAGAGGCCGTTGCCGTTCAGCAGGTAGGCCTCCGGCACCTCGGTCATGCCGAGCTTCGTGCAGCAGGCATCGAAGCGCGCGCGCAGGTCCGGCAGCTGCGCCGCCGAGAGCAGCACGGCGTGGCCGCGCAGCCAGGAGATGACGGCCGACTGCGCGAACAGGTAGAACAGGAAGCCGAGCAGCAGGTAGATCAGGGCCAGCCCGACCGTGCCGACGACGATCAGCAGCCAGACGATCAGCCCGAGCACCAGCGTGATCGCGCCGAGCGAGTTCTCCCTCGGATAGACGAGCTCGTCTTTCATGCTTCCTCCGCTCCTCGTTGCACTTCTTTGCTGCGATTCTGCGCGACGGCAGAGCCGCCGCGGGAACGTAATATCGGGAGCGATCGTTCCAGACGCTTTTTTACGGCCCATGCAGATGCAGAACTTCCGAATTCGATTCGCCCTGGCAGCGCTGCCTTTGCTGCTGTCGTTCGCCGCGCAGGCGCAGATGAAAGTGGGTGTCATCGCGTCGGCGACGGGCCCGACTGCGGTGGTCGGCATTCCGCAGAAAAACACCGTGGCGTTGTTGCCGAAAAAGATCGGCAGCATCGATGTCGAGTACACGTTCTACGACGATGCATCCGACTCGTCGCAGACCGTCGCGCTGATCAAGAAGCTGCTGCTCGACAACGTCGACGCCATCATCGGCCCGTCGGGCTCGCCCAACTCGATGGCCGCGCTGCAGTTCGTCGCCGAGGCGAAGACGCCGATGCTGGCGCCGGTGGGCACGACGGCGGTCGTGCTGCCGATGGACGAGCAGAAGCGCTGGGTCTTCAAGACGACGCAGAACGACGACCTGATCTGCTCCGCGCTGGTCGCGCACATGACGAAGCACGGCGTGAAGACGCTCGGCTTCATCGGCTTCAACGATGCCTACGGCGAGTCGTGGTACCGCGTGCTGGTGCCGATGATCGAGAAGGCCGGCATCAAGCTCGTCGCCAACGAGCGCTTCCAGCGCACCGACCAGAGCGTCACGGGCCAGGCGGCGAAGATCATCGCCGCCAATCCCGATGCGGTGCTCGTCGGCGCTGCGGGCGGCCCGACCGTGCTGCCGCAGACCACCCTCGTCGAGCGCGGCTACAAGGGCCAGATCTACCAGACGCACGGCGCGGCGACGCCCGATTTCATGCGCCTCGGCGGCAAGTCGGTCGAGGGCACGGTGATGGCAGCGAGCCTGATGCTGGTGCTCGACCAGATTGGCGATGCCAACCCGTCGAAGAAGGTCGCGCTCGACTACATCGGCGCGTACGAGAAGATCTACGGCGCGAAGCCGGCGACCTTCGGCGCCAACGTGTACGACGCCGGCCTGCTGCTGCAGCGGGCCGTGCCCGAGGCGCTGAAGAAGGGCAAGCCCGGAACGGCCGGGTTCCGCGCCGCGCTGCGCGATGCGCTGGAGCAGACCAGGGAGCTGGTCGGCACGCAAGGCGTCTACACGATGACCGCTGCCGACCACTCGGGCTTCGACCGCCGCGGCCGCGACCTGATGCAACTGAAGGATGGCGCATGGCGCCTGATCCCCGAGTGATCGGGAACGGACTCTTCGAAAGCGAACCATGGCCACTTCCAAAGCCGCGTTCCACTGGGACGACCCGCTGCTCCTCGACCAGCAGTTGAGCGACGACGAGCGCGCCGTGCGCGACGCCGCGCAGAGCTATTGCCACGACCGGCTCGCGCCGCGCGTGCTCGACGCCTTTCGCCACGGCACGACCGACGTGGCGATCTTTCGCGAGATGGGCGAGCTGGGCTTGCTCGGCTCGACGCTCCCCGAGCAGTACGGCGGCGGCGGGATGAACTACGTGTGTTACGGCCTCGTCGCGCGCGAGGTCGAGCGCATCGACTCCGGCTACCGCTCGATGATGAGCGTGCAGTCGTCGCTGGTGATGGTGCCGATCCACGCCTTCGGCAGCGAGGCGCAGAAGCAGAAGTACCTGCCGAAGCTCGCGACGGGCGAATGGATCGGCTGCTTCGGCCTGACCGAACCGAACCACGGGTCGGACCCGGGCAGCATGGTCACGCGTGCGAAGAAGGTCGCCGGCGGCTACTCGCTCAGCGGCAGCAAGATGTGGATCACGAACTCGCCGATCGCCGACGTGTTCGTGGTCTGGGCCAAGGACGACGAAGGCGCGATCCGCGGCTTCGTGCTCGAGAAGGGCGCCAAGGGATTGAGCACGCCGCCAATCCACGGCAAGGTCGGCCTGCGCGCCTCGATCACCGGCGAGGTCGTGATGGACGAGGTGTTCTGCCCCGAGGAGAACGCCTTCCCCGAGGTGCGCGGCTTGAAAGGCCCGTTCACCTGCCTCAACTCGGCCCGCTACGGCATCGCCTGGGGCGCGCTCGGCGCGGCGGAAGATTGCTTTCATCGCGCGCGGCAATACACGCTCGACCGCAAGCAATTCGGCAAGCCGCTCGCCGCTAATCAGCTGGTGCAGAAAAAGCTCGCCGACATGCTCACCGACATCGCGCTCGGCCTGCAGGGGTGCCTGCGCCTCGGCCGCATGAAGGACGAAGGCACGGCATCGACCGACCTCACCTCGATCATGAAGCGCAACTCCTGCGGCAAGGCGCTCGAGATCGCGCGCACGGCGCGCGACATGCTCGGCGGCAACGGTATCAGCGACGAGTTCGGCGTCGCGCGGCACCTGGTCAACCTCGAGGTCGTCAACACCTACGAAGGCACGCACGACGTGCATGCCCTGATCCTCGGGCGGGCGATCACCGGGATCTCTGCGTTCTGAGCTGCGGGCGACGCGGTGCGTCGCCCGATCGTCTTACTGACCGTCGCGGTGACGCCGGCACTGGGTGTCGAGCATCGAATGCCTGAGTGAGCACTGGTCATAGTTGATCGAGTGCCCCGTGGCCTCGACCAGGTAGTCCATGCGCCAATACAGTGGATCGGTCTTGCCATTGCTGAGCGCGCCGATCGCCTGACAGGAACGCGAGCTGACGCCGTAGGTGGTCTTTGTCGCGTACTGGTTGACGCCCGCGGGCGGAACGCCGAGGCGCGTTTCCTTGACATCCGTGAGGTCCTTCAACTTGACGTTCTCGCCCATTTCCTCGACACCGTTGTACTCCTTGGTGACCCGCTTCAGCACCGCTTTGTCGGTGCAGAGCGGTGGCACCTGCGCCGCCGCTGCGGCGCCGTCGGCCGCGCCGGGAGCTGCGATCGCATGGCTGAACGAGCACAGCGTGATCAGCACCGCGGCCGGGCCGATCCATACACGAGACAGGCGTGGATTCATTGAGCACCTCGAGCGTGGTTGAGCCGATACGGACACATGCGGGGCCCATCGTAGGTGGGCGCACGCGTTGCCGGCCCTACGTTTGCCCTAGTCGACCTCGCGTGCAGATCGGCGGCCCCTCACGCCAGGCGAGGCATGGCGCGCCACGATGCGCCGTTCGCCACCCGAGGGCGGTGGAGTATCGGGCGGCGCTGCCGCGGACGGAGACGGGGAAGTTGCAAAGGTTCAGGTTGCGAGGGTAGGGGCATGCGATTCCCGCACATGAAGCGGGATCTGCAATCACGCCACCCGTCAGGGAACCTCGACCTCGACGTACGAGCCGGTGGTGGCGCGATCGAGCGCCGCCTGAATCAACGGAACCGCCGATCGAATCCGCGGCAACTGCGTTGTCGAGAGAACGGCGATCGCGAGGCGTCGCTGAGACAGGTTCTGCTGGTATCGCAGCTGGCGGTCGGTCGTGAGCAGAACATCGAAGCCGGCCCACCTCGGCCTGCGCAATCAGCTCGCCGTTTTCGAGCGTCGACCAGCCTCGCTCGTAGGCCGTCTCGATGGCATGCCCTTGCAGCGATTGCCGAAGCGGCTTCGGCGTGCCCTGGTCGAACAGAACCCTCACTCAAGCCGGCGCCAGGGCGCTGCGGGCAGCGTGCTCGAGAACGCTACGAACCTGTTCGATCGTCACGCCCTCGAAGGCGTCGACGTATTCCGTGATCGAGACGTCGGTCTCCAGGTTCTCGAACAGTGACGAGACCGGAACGCGCGTGCCGCGAAAGACCCACGCGCCGCTGTAGCGATGTGGGTGCCGCTCAACGGCGTCGCACGTGGACCAATCGATCATGGGGCACAGCATACAGCCCGGCGCGGCGCTCGTGCGGCTCCGGCGGCGCAAGGCCGTCATCGGCGTCGCCGATGAAGAGCGCGGCCAGATCGTCAAGGCCTTCGTCGTGCTGCGCGCGCCGCACGCTGGCGACGAGGCGATGGTGAAGGCGCTGCAGGATTTCGTGAAGGCGACTGTGGCGCCGTACAAGTATCCGAGGTCGGTGGAGTTTCGAGAGGCGCTGCCGCGGACGGAGACGGGGAAGTTGCAGAGGCGACCGCGGTGGTGGACGCTGTGCAGCGACTGGCGGATCATCCGATCCATGGCTCGCGTGCGCTCCGTGTTCGAGGCGCGCGGCATTCCTTCCAACGCCTGGGGTTCGTGATGCGACAGATCCTGTTGATCCTGGCGATGCTCGTCACGGCGTGCGCCGCCCATGCCGCCGACGACGTCAAGGTGCGCTTCAGCTGGAAGCTCAAGGGCGAATACGCTCCGTTCTATCTGGCCGAGGAGATCGGCGCCTATGCGAGGCGCAACGTGTCCGTCCACATGGGCCAGGGTGCCGGTGCGCCGGCCGCGCTGGCTGCGTTGTTGCAGGGCCAGGAGGACCTGGTCGTGCTGCCCGGTATCTTCGCCATCGATGCCATCGAGCGGGGGATGCCGATCGAGCTGATCGCGATCTACCACCCCCAGACGCCGCTCGCCGTCGTCGGCCAGCCGGGCACCGTTCTTCGGACGCCTGCGGACATGCTCGGCAAGCGGATGGCGACCAGCGTCGGCGCGACGGGGGCGACCTATCTGCCGCCGTTTTGTGCGATCAACAAGATCGACTGCGACAAGATCGTGCGAGTGCAGATGAATTCGAGCGTCGGCAATGCGGCATTTCTTCAGGGCCAGCTCGACATGGGCATCCTGTACCTCAACGTCGAGCTTCCGCTCTACGAAGAGAAGACCGGCAAGGCCTTTCCGGTCATGCGCTTCTCCGACTGGGGCATGGCGATCCCCGGCCTGGCGATCGTTGCCAGCAAGGCCGGCGTCCAGCGCCGTGCCGACGTCTTCAGGCGCGTGCTGGCGGCCAACGACGAGGCGATCGCAGTTGCCGCGAAGAACCCCGACGCCGCCACCGCGGCCCTCGAAAAGGTGTGGGAGGATGGGCCGTCCCACGCTGTCATGCAGAAACAGGTGAACGCGACGATGGCCGCGCTCGTCCCCGACGTTCCCGGCAAGCCGGTCGGCTGGATCGATCCCTCGAGAATCGCGTTTTCCCGAAAGATCCTCCTGCAAGGCCAACCGAATCAGGATGGGCTGGCCGACAGCGCGTTCTTCACCAACGACCTCCTGCCTCGCCGCGGGTCGCCTTGAGCGACCTCCTGGTCACCGACGCGCTCGTCGCCACGTGTGACGACGAGCGCAAGCTCATCGACCGCGGTGCGATCGCGATCCGCGACGGTCGGATTCTCGACGTCGGGACGACCGACGCGCTGGTCCGCGCGCATCCGGACATGCCACGCATGAATGCGCACGGATCGATGGTGTGCCCTGGCTTCGTCAATGCCCACGCCCATGCGGCCATGAGTGTCCTGCGCGGCACGATCGAAGAATGGCAAGGGAACGCGGTCTACAACTACTTCGTTCCGATCTCCTACGCGACATCCGATTCGGAGCGCGGCGTCCTGGCCTTGCTCGCCTGCGTCGAGGCGATCCGTTCAGGCTCGACGGCGCTGGTCGACATGGCCCGATTCATGACGGGCTACAGCGACGCCATTGCGTCGTCGGGAATGCGGCTCTGGCTCGATGAGCTCTGCGCCGACATCGATACGCGCCGAATCCGCAAGGGCGATTTCTCCGTCAATGCGGAGTTCGGCGACGGTTGCCTGGAGCGCACGCAAGCGCTGATCGAAAAGGTCGAAGGGCGATACGGCGGCCGCGTCCGGGTGCAGCTGGCACCGCATGCGACCGACAACTGCTCGCCGGCGATGCTGCGCAGCCTCAAGGAGTTGTCGCAACGGCACGGGCTCATGCGCCACATCCATCTCGCCCAGAGCGGCGACGAGGTCAAGGCAGTCAAGGCCGCTCACGGCTTGACCCCGGCAGCCTATCTCGATCGAGAGGGATGGCTCGATGACGGTCTCGTCGGCGCGCACTGGACGCACTGCACGGAGGCCGACATCGACCTGCTGGCCGAGCGCGGCGTGCTGATGACGCACTGCCCGGCGAACTCGTCTCGCACGGGGCCCCATCGCGTCCTGATCGGCCGCATCCGGGACGCGGGCGTGAAGTTCGCGTTCGGAACGGACGACAAGACCTGCGACATGTTCCACGCCCTGAAGATCGGGCAGATCATCCACCGGGGCGGCCGCGGGCGCCCCGTCGAAGGCGGCGTCGAGCCTCGACCGCAAGCGATGCTCGACGCGATCACGCGAGACGCGGCCGCGTCGGTCGGTGCCGCCGACGAGATCGGCAGTATCGAAGCGGGAAAACAGGCCGATCTGACGTTCATCGACCTGGGCATGGCCTGCCTTCGCCCGGTCATCAACCCGGTCGGCAACCTGGTCCACTATGGGCATCCGGGAGTCGTTCGTTCCGTCATGGTGGGCGGCGACTTCCTGATGCGTGACCGCGAGATCGTCTGCCTCGACGAGCCGGCCCTGATGAAGGAAGCGCAGGCGGTGACGCGGCATGTCTGGGAGCGCATGCTTGCAGACAACCCGGACATCAAGGGGCCGGCGGAAGGCTTGCACTGGTACGACGTCTAGGCTGCGACCCCGGTTGCAATATCCTGACGAACATGAAGGAGCCGCGCATGCCTACCGAACGCCCGAAGGCAGTTGCCACACTGCTGCAGGAGACCGAGCGCGTCATCGTCACCGAGTGGCGTTTTGCCCGCGGCGCCGAAACGGGCTGGCACCGCCACGGGCACGACTATGTCGTCGTCTGTCTGACTGCCGGCACGCTGCTGGCCGAAACGTCAGAGGGTGATGTCGAAACAATGCTCAGCCATGGCCAGGCGTACGTGCGCCCTGTTGGCGTCGAGCACAACATCGTCAACGTCAGCGAAGGCGAGTTCGCTTTTGTGGAAGTCGAGCTGAAATAAACCGACCAGGGTCGGTCGGCGTTCCGTTGATTGCCTAGCAGGAGCGACGCGCCGATCACGATGGCAAGGTGCGGAAGGGCTGCATGGTGGTCTCTCCGATTGTTCTGATGCGCCATGATCTCACTGCCGCTGCGGCGCAGTTGATCGCGATTCGACGTGATCCCTTTCGGGGATGAAATGCGTCTTTGACTCCAGGTGCTGCGCGAACGCCGCGGCGCGAGGAGGCTCTTGATGAATTCAGGAATTCGAATGCTCGTCACCTCGCTGGCCCTTGGGTGTTCCCTCGGCGCGAGCGCCGCTGGCGAGTCCTCTCGCGCTGAGGCGGTTCTCCAGCTCAACGGCAGGTCGTTCCCCCTGACAAGCGTGCTTGTCATCCAGAACGGCAACGAAGAAGGGATGAAGGACGGGCCGCGCCTGCTCGTGTTCCTGTCCGACAAGCCGATTCCTCTGCAGTCCGCAGGTGGCGCCTCGACCTTCCGCGCTGCGGCTTGGGCGCGCAACGCGGGTGTGACAGCGGTCGTCTTGCGTGGTGATCCCACGGGCAAGAGCAGCGGCGGCTCCGCCAGCGTGTTGGCGGCGCCAGGTTTGGTACCGGGCGGCTTTGCCACGCTGTCGGGCGACCAGTCCTTCAAGGAACTCCACGTCGGCGCCGGCCGCGCTTCAGGCAAGTTCGTGTTCGACGGCTCGGACACGACACTCAAGGGTAGTTTTGACGCACCGATTGCCCCACTGGCCGTCACCGAAGACGTCAAGGATCGGGCTGCCGCGGAGAGCGCGCCAGCGAAAGCGTACCTCGCTTACATGGCGGCCCTCAGGAGGAGTGACCTCAAGGAGGCGGCGCGTTACGCCACCGCGGAAAGAATGAAGGAGATCGAGCAGTTTCGGAGCGCCGACGCGGCGACCTTCAAAAGCATGGCCAAGGAGATACCCGATGGCGCCACGCTCGCGAAGTCGGTGCGCCGTGTCGTCGTGCGTGGAGACCTCGCTTCGGTCGTGCTGAGCTCGAAAGAGGTCAACGAGTTGACGCGCGAGGGCAGCGACTGGAAAGTCGACTAGCGCTGCCACTTCGCGGGTAGCTCCACGCTGACATCGACGCTGCTCGAACACGGGCTTGCGGATGAAGTTCTGCTGATCGTCTATCCGGCCCTGTTGGGCACGACAGGCAGCGCCGAGTGCGGGAGAACACATCGATCACGGAAACGCATCGTCGAAGAAGGCCGTGATTTCGGTGCCGAGTTGCTTCAGGAACGCATCGCGATCGAAACCCGGCGGGTTCGCGGCGACGTCGCCGTCCGGGCTGGGGATGGACATGCTGGGCGTATCCATGAAAGCGAAGTGCCAGGCGTTAGGCACCCGATGCAGGTTCGGTGCGGGCAGATTGCTGGCGACCCATTCGGCATGAAATCGCGGCACCAGGAAACGATCGAGCTCTGCCTCGTAGATCATGGTTGCCGGCCGAACCGCTGCGAGCGATTCGGCGGTGAGCGGCCCCCCCGCCGGGGCCATCGCGACGACCGCGCGAATGCGCTCGTCCTTGAGCGAGGGTGTGGCCGCTGGCAACGGCGGCATCGAAGCCCGCGAGCGGCTCATGCCGCAGAAGATCGGGTCTTCGGATGCTTCGGCCAGGCAGTGCTTCCTCATCCGGGACAAATCCGGCCTGGCTCCCGCCAACGCCAGCACCGTGTAGCCGCCGGCCGAGTGCCCGAGCGCACCCACGCGAGGCCCCTGGCTGTCAGTCGCAATCCGGTCCTTCCACGCTGGATCGGCCAGGATCGCGTCGATGACCCGGGAAGCTTGCCGCGGCCTCTCGTCGAAATAGCGCTCGGGGGTCTTCTCGACCAGAGAACGATCCTGCCAGTTGTCGCCGGGATGGCGGAGCGCCGCGACGAGATAGCCGTTGCGGGCGAGGGCTTGCGCCAGGACGCTGTGCCCGAGCTCGCTGCCGCCGATGCCGTGACTGAGCAGGATCAGCGCCTTGACCTTGTCGACGGGTTTGCCGCCGATGGCGACGTTGAGCGCGAACGGCCCCATGGCGATGGCTCGCGGCGCGGCCAACGTCGGGTAGTACAGGGCGACCGTCGTCGTGGGCGCATCCGGTGTCGCACCGGCCACCTGGATTTGCATCCAACCGGCCTCGAAAGCGTGCGCGTGCGCTGCGATGAGCAGGGTGGCCAGCGAGGCCAGGATGCGCCGAAGAAGGCAGGTCATGTTGGTTCTCCAGATCGTCGTGATGTTCCATTGTTGCCCCCTCCCGCGAGAGAACAACATGGCTTGCGACGGAGTGCAGGCTGCGAGGTGCGAATCGACCGCCGGCGGTCGCCGGCAGGGTGCGTATCCGAGGTGCTTGTCCGTAGGACTCTCGCCGCGGAGACCAAGCCGCTCGGCGTGGGCATCGTCCACGGCATGTCGGCCGCACAGGGCAAGGACGTGTTCGCGACGGTCGTCTGGCCCGGCGCGTCGAACGCCACGGCGCGGCTTCAGCTCGTCTCGCTCGATGCCGGCGGCGCGATGAGCGT
>DAIMIM010000046.1:0-12518 GCA_036722755.1 Caldimonas sp.
GTCTTGGCCAGGCCGATCAGGCCGTGCTTGGCCGTCACGTAGGGCGCCTTCAGCATCGAGGCTTCCTTCGAATGCACCGAGCCCATGTAGATGATCGAGCCGCCGCGGCCCGACGCGTACATGTGCGGCAGGCAGGCCTTGGTCGTCAGGAATGCGCCGTCGAGGTGGATCGCGAGCATCTTCTTCCAGTCGGCGAACGGAAACTCCTCGACCGGATGGACGATCTGGATGCCGGCGTTGCTGACGAGGACGTCGACGCCACCCCAGGCTTGCACGACCGCGGCGACGGCGGCATTGACCTGCGCTTCGTCGGTGACGTCGGCGGCGACGGCCATCGCGCTGGCGCCGCTCGCCTTCAGCTCGTCGGCCGCCGCCTGCGCGGCTGCCATGTTCATGTCGAGGATCGCGACCTTGGCGCCTTCCTTCGCGTAGACCGTGGCGATTTCCTTGCCGATGCCGCTGGCGGCGCCGGTGACGATGGCGATCTTGTCTTGTAGCTTGTTGCTCATGTGGCGAGGGTCCGGGAGGTGGTGTTCGGTGTAACGGTCTTGTTGGCGCTCTGTTCGCTCGACGCGAAATCGAAGACATGGACGCCGTGCGCCGGCAGCTCGCGGCGCGTCCAGCGCGGATCTTCGAGCGTGCCCTGCGTATCGGCCATGCCGGCGGCCCAGTGCTCGAGCATCGAGGCACGCGAAAACTCGTAGTCCTTCGACTGGCTCTCGTAGTGCTTGCTGCGATAGATCAGGTGCACGACCGAGACGGCGGCCTCGGCCGGCAGCGCCGCCAGGGCCCTGGCATCGGGGTCGTCGCGCAGATTCGCCGGCAGCTTGGCGACGAGCCGCTTGGCGGCTTGCAGCGTCGCTTGTCGCCTGAGCTCGAACGAGGTGTTGAGGCGGGTCCGGCTCGAGAAGCGGATGTCTTTCTCGCGCTCGTTCGCTTCGGCCAGCGTCGCCGGCATGTCGCCCCTCGCGGCGAAGAGATCGACCTGGAACACGAGCCGCCGGCGCCGGCCGGGCTGGTCGAGCACGTACTGCAGCGGCGTGTTGGAGACGATGCCGCCGTCCCAGTAGAAGGCGCCGTCGATCTCGATCGGCGGAAAGCCGGGCGGCAGCGCGCCGCTGGCCATGATGTGGCGCGCGTCGAGCGGGTGACGGCGGTCGTCGGTGTCGAAGTACTTGAAGTTGCCGCTCGTCACGTCGACCGCACCCACCGAGAGCCGCACCCTGCCGGAATTGAGCAGGTCGAAATCGACCAGGCGCTCCAGCGTTTTCTTCAGCGGCTCGGTGTCGTAGTAGCTGATCGCGGCCACGGTTCCCGGCGGCTGGAACGGCGCTGCCGGAATGCGTGGTCGGAAGAAGCCGGCGACGCCGAACAGCATCGCGATCGTCGCATTCGTCTCGTTCATGGCGTCACGCGCGCTGTCGTGGACCGTCGCCGCGCCGGGCAGATGGGCGGCGAACGGGAACGACGAGACGCCTTCCCAGAATTCGCGCAGCCGCTCGACCCGCTTCGCAGGCACGTTGCCGGCGATCAACGCCGCGTTGATCGCACCGATCGAAATGCCGGCGACCCAATCGGGCGATTGCCCCATCGCGGCCAGCGATTCGAAGACGCCGGCCTGGTACGCACCCAGCGCGCCACCGCCTTGCAGCACGAGGATGCATTCCTCGTTCGGGGCAGCGCCGTTGCCGCGATGTGTTGCTGGTGCTGTGGCGCGCATCGCGGTGCGCTTGGTTGTTGCGTCGATCGGCTTTTTTCGCGTCGCCATCAGTGGCGCCAGCTGTCGTCGGTGCGGTCGAGGCGGCGCAGCAGGCCCGGCCAGACCAGCGGGCCTGCTCCGCCGCCGCGGGTTGCCTGCCGGACCTGCTCGGCGGCGCCGCGCACGATCTCCGGATTCACTTCGATGAGCTCGCCGTCCGCGAGCGTTCCGGCGGCCTGCGCCCGGAGCTGGACCGCACACGTCGCCTCGAAGAAATACATCGATGCGAACGCGTCGGCCACGGTCTTGCCGACCGTCAGGAGGCCGTGATTGCGCAGCATCAGGAAGGTCTTGTCGCCCAGGTCGGCGACAAGCCGGGGCTTCTCCTCGTCGCGCAGCGCGATGCCCTCGTAGTCGTGATATCCGAGGCTGCTGAGGATGCCGATCGAAAACTGCGAGATCGGCAGCACGCCTTTTCGTTGCGCCGACACCGCGACGCCATTGAGGGTATGGGTGTGCATGACGCACTGGATGTCATGGCGTGCCGAGTGCACGGCGCTGTGGATGACGAAGCCGGCCGGATTGATCGGGAAGGGCGTTTCCTGCAACACCTTGCCCTGGATGTCGATCTTCACCAGGCTCGACGCGGTGATCTCGTCGAACATCAGCCCGTACGGGTTGATCAGGTAGTGCTCGGTGCCCGGAATCTTCGCCGTGATGTGTGTGAAGACGAGGTCGTCCCAGCGAAACAGGGCGACCAGCCGGTACGCTGCCGCCAGGTCGACACGGGTCTGCCATTCCTCGACAGAGACGCGGTCTTCGAGGCTGGTGATCATGCGCGACAGTTCGGTCGGTGCGTTCATCGCGGGCTCCGTTCGACGGGGGTGAAAGTATCGCCGATGGGGCGATCGCAGGCCCCGTGCGCGCCTGCGCCCACCCCACCAGGGAATCTGCAGAGCCGGCCGCGCCGCGGCTCAGGGCATGTCGACGTGCGCCGTCACCGTCTGCAGCCTCTCGAGCAGCGCCTTCGTCTCCACTAGCGACGTGTCGGTCCGCTTGCGGATGCCTTCGAGCCGGTGCACTTCCCTTTCCAGGGCCGTCGCCGACTTCTCGAGGCCGACGATCTTCGACGCGCCTCCGGCGAGGTCGGCCTTCAGTCCCTTGTTGGTGGCGCGCAGCAGCTCGATCTCGGCCTTGAGCCGCCTGCTTCGGGCGTGCGCACGCCGCAGGCGCGGGCTGACCGTGCCGTAGAAGAACGCGAACAGCAGTGCGGCGGCGAAGAAGACGGCGGCCAGCGAAGCCAGGCCCATCAACAGAATCTTCATTTCGCCAGCGTAGATGGCGAGCTCGGTCGGAGTCACGAAGCGTGGGTACGGTGCAGGAGACGGGCCAATGTGCCACGTGCCGCGACGTGTGCGCGACGCCGCTGCCAGGCGACTGCCAACTGCGACACGCTCGCCTGTCGCTGCCGGGAATTCTTGCGCATTGATACTGGATGGGCATACAGTATCACGATGAACCGCGACAGAGACAACCTGGCCGACGTGCAATGGATCGCGCAATGTGCACACCGGCTGCGCGAACAATGGCCGCGGGCCGATCCCACGTCCATCGACGAAGCCGCGCTCGAGCTGTGGCAGTGCGAGTCGCTTCGCGGCATGGCGCCGGCCGATGCGGCTGCGCGCTGGCTCGCGCCGCTGGTCGCCGATGCCGCTCAGAGAAAGCCGGTCGACAGCCAGGGCACGGCTGCCACCACGACGACGCCGGCAAGCAACGCCAGCATGTAGCCGACGAGCGGCCGGATGCCGGCATCGGGGTGCACGCGGCCGATCGCGCAGGCCGCGTAGTAGCCGACGCCGAGCGGCGGCGAGAACAGCCCGAGGCCCATCGACAGCACGACGACCATGGCGTAGTGCACCTCGTGCACGCCGAGCTGTCGCGCGATGGGAAAGAGAAGCGGCCCGAACAGCACGATCGCCGGAATGCCTTCGAGCACCGATCCGAGCACCGTGAAGGCGACGATCGAGACGGCGAGAAACATCGGCACGCCGCCAGGCAACGCGCCCATCGTCTCCGCCAGGTGGCGCGAGAAGCCCGACTGCGTCAACCCCCAGGCCATCGCCGTCGCGGTGCCGATGATGAGCAGGATCGCACCGGACAGCGACGCCGTGCTGACCAACATCGGGCCGATGCGCCGCCAGTCGAACTGGCGGTAGATGACCAGACCGGCCAGCACCGCATAAGCGATGCCGATGGTCGAGACCTCGGTCGCGGTGGCGACGCCTTCGACCACGGCGGCGCGGATCACGAAGGGCAGCGCCAGTGCCGGCAGGGCGATGGCGAAGAGCCGCGCGCTCGCGCGCCACGGCGCCCGCACGACCCCGTCCAGCTGATCGTGGCGGGCGCGAAAGCGCACGACCGCGCACAGCACGAGGCCGAGCACGAGGGCTGGCAGCATGCCGCCCGTGAACAGCGCCGCGATCGAGACGCTGGTGACCGAGCCGATCGTGATGAGCACGAGACTCGGCGGCACGGTCTCGGTCTGTGCGCCGGTCGCGGCCAGCAGCGCGACCAGATCGCCCTCGTTCGCGCCGCGCGCTTTCATCTCGGGAAAGAGGGCCGGCGCGATTGCCGCCATGTCGGCTGCCTTGGCGCCGGAGATGCCCGAAACCAGGTACATCGCGCCGACGAGCACATAGGAGAGGCCGCCCTTCACGTGCCCGAGCAGGCTGCCGAGAAAAGCGACCATGGCGCGCGCCATGCCGGTCATCTCGATCAGCAGCCCGAGGAACACGAACAGCGGCACCGCCAGCAGGATCAGGTGCGACATGCCTTCGTCCATGCGGCCCACCACGACGGTCAGCGGCGTGCCGGTCGTCAGCGCCAGATAGCCGAAGGTGCCGAGGCCGAACGCGAACGCGATCGGGATGCCGGCGAGGACGCTGCCGCCGGCGACGCCGACGAAGAAGACGAGCAGGTTCAGGCGACCGAGCGTCGACAGCGCCGGTCCGAGCAGCCAGAACGCGACGACGACGACGCCGACCGCGCCGAGCGCGACGAGCGCGTCCTTGCCGGTCGTCGAACGCAGCATGCGCAGGATCGCGAAGCTCGCCATCAGGACGATGCCGACCGGCAGCGCCGCCGCGCGCCAGACGTTCGAGATCTCGAGCGCCGGCGTGGTGATGGCGCGCTCGTCGGCGGCGTATTGCCACGCCGGCCAGATCACGAGCGCGAGAAAGGCGAGGCAGGCCGCCATCGCCACCGCCTCGAGCACGGCGCGCGGCTGCGGCGAGAGCCGGCCGACCAGCGCGGTCATGCGCATGTGCTCGCCGCGGCGCAGCGCCGTGACGGCGCCGAGCATCGCCAGCCAGAGGAAGAGGATGGACGCCAGCTCGTCCGACCAGACCAGCGGCCGATGCAAGACGAAGCGCGAGAACACGCCGGCGAAGAGGACGACGATGTCGGCCAGCACCAGCAGGCCGGCCGGCACTTCGACCAGCCAGCCGAGCGCCCGGTCGAGGCGCGCGAGCCGCGCGTGGCCGCCGGCGTTCACGCCGCTCGAACGCCTCTGCCGGTCACGCCAGCTTGCCGGTGTTGCGCTCCAGGATCGCCCAGGCGTCGTCGCCGAACTTCGCCTTCCACTCGGCGTAGAAGCCGGCCTTCCTCATGCGGTCGCGAAAACTCTCGGTCTTCGGCGAGTTGAAGGCCAGGCCCTTCGCTGCGAGATCCTTCTGCAGGCCGGCGTTGAGCGCGGCGACGTCGATGCGCTCCTTCATGCCGGCGGCGTTGACGTTGCGGGCGACGATCAAGCGCAGGTCTTCGGGCAGGCGCTCCCAGGCCTTGCCGTTGGCGAGGAACCAGAAGCCGTCCCACATGTGGTTGGTCATCGAGCAGTACTTCTGCACTTCGTAGAGCTTGGCCGTGGCGATGACGGCGAGCGGGTTTTCCTGGCCGTCGACGACCTTCGATTGCAACGCGCTGTAGACCTCGCTGAAATTGATCGATGCCGGCGAGGCGTCGAGGGCCTTGAACATCGAGGTCCACAGCGGCGAGACCGGCACGCGGATCTTGAAGCCCTTCAGATCGTCGGCCGTCTGGATCGGCTTGGTCGACGACGTGATCTGGCGAAAGCCGTTGTCCCAGATGCGCTCCATCGCGACCAGGTTCGACTTGGCGATCTCCCGGCGCACGTAGGCGCCGAGGTCGCCGTCGAGGGCCTTCCACACGGCGTCGTAGTCGCCGAACGCGAAGCCGATGCCGGTGATGGCCGCAGCCGGGACGAGCGTGGAGAGGATGAGCCCCGAGAGCGTGAAGAACTCGATGCCGCCGGAGCGCACCTGGCTCAGCATGTCGGTGTCGGAGCCGAGCTGGTTGTTCGGGAAGATCTCGATGTTGACGCGGCCCTTGCTGTCCGCGCGGATCGCATCGGCCATCTCCTTGGCGCGGATGTTCATCGGGTGCGTCACCGGCAGGTTGTTCGCGTACTTGTAGTTGAACTCCGCCGTCTGTGCCTGCGCAAAGCGCGTCGGCAGGGCGACCGCGACCGCGCCTGCGCCCGCGCTTGCGATGAGTGTCCGTCTGCTGATCGTCATGCTGGCCTCCTGATATTGATACGATCTTCCACCACCCGGAGGCCCAATGACATCAGATGTTTCATCTACTCCGGTGGCTGTCGTCACCGGCGGCGCGCGTGGGATCGGCCTGGCGATCGGCCGCTGGTTCCTGGCCCACGGTCATCGCGTCGCGCTGCTCGACATCGATGCCGAGACGCTGGCGCAC
The DNA here is from genome assembly GCA_036722755.1 of Caldimonas sp. GTDB lineage: Bacteria > Pseudomonadota > Gammaproteobacteria > Burkholderiales > Burkholderiaceae_C > Schlegelella_A. The sequence goes on from DAIMIM010000046.1 coordinate 6,479, forward strand.
GCGGCCGCCGCGATCGACGACGGCGCAAGCCTTCTGGCGCTGCCGTGCGACGTCTCCGACCCGCGGCAGGTGCAGTCGTCCGTCGCCGCGATCGAGGCCCGCTTCGGCCGCATCGATGCGCTCGTCAACAACGCAGGCGTGGCGGTGTTCAAGCCGATCGGCGAGACCTCGTTCGACGATTGGCGGTACGTGCTCTCGACCAATCTCGACGGCGCGTTCCTCTGCACGCAGGCCTGCGTACCGGCAATGAAGAAGACGGGAGGCGGCAGCATCGTCAACATCGCCTCCATCTCGGGCCTGCGCGCGAGCACGCTGCGCGTCGCCTACGGCACCAGCAAGGCAGCGCTGATCCACCTCACGAAGCAGCAGGCCGTCGAGCTCGGTGCGGTCGGCATCCGTGCCAATGCGATCGCGCCGGGGCCGGTCGACACCGAGATGGCCAAGCTCGTGCACAGCGTCGCCATTCGCTCCGACTACTACGACGCCATTCCGCTCAACCGCTACGGCACTTGCGAGGAGATCGCCGACGTGGCGGGCTTTCTCTGCAGCGCCGCGGCGGCCTTCATCACCGGGCAGGTGCTGGCCGTCGACGGCGGGTTCGACGCCGCGGGTGTCGGCCTGCCGACGCTGCGGCGCCAGGCCGCTCCAGTCACAAGCCAGCCATGAGATCGCATGCACCGTCGCCACGACGGCCCCGCCCGGTTGCCCGCTTGCGGATGCGCGTGATGTCGGGCGATGTGATTTCGATCGGGCCAGGCAAGATCGCGTTGCTCGAGGCCATCCGGGACACGCGGTCGATCACGGCTGCGGCCAAGTCCATCGAGATGTCCTATCGGCGCGCGTGGATCCTGATCGACGCGCTCAACGCCGCGCTCAAGAAGCCCGCGGTCGCGTCGTCGAAAGGCGGAGACCACGGCGGCGGCAGCGAGCTCACTGCCGTCGGCGAGTCGCTGATCGAGCTGTATCGCCGGATCGAGAGCGAGGCGGCCGCCGCCTGCGCCGACGACATCGGCGCTCTGATCAAGCTCGTCAGATAGGGCCGGATCGCGCCGGCGCCGCAAAGGTGGCGCCGAACACCGCCTTTCCGGCGTCGACCTGCACGATGTCGTCGGCAAAGGCTTCGACGTCGGCGACGTCGTGCGTGATGAGCAGGATCGGCAGCGCGAAACGCTGCTGCAGCTCGCGCAGCTCCGCACGCAGCTTGCTGCGCAATGGCATGTCGAGGGCAGCGAACGGCTCGTCGAGCAGCAAGGCGCGGGGCTGCGCCGCCAATGCCCGTGCCAGCGCGGTCCGCTGCCGCTGGCCGCCGGAAAGCTGGTCGGGAAACCGGTCGCCGAAGGGGCGCAGCTCCAGCGCATCGAGCAATCGATCGACCGCCGGTGAATCGACGTGTCGGCGCGGGTTGCGCCAGCCCTTGTCCAGACCGAAGGCGATGTTCTGGCGCACCGTGAGATGCGGGAACAACGTGTATTCCTGGAACAGATAGCCGAGATGGCGATCGCGCGCGGGAACGTCGATGCCTGCCTCGGCGTCGAAGAGCACTTCTCCGTCGAGTGCGACATGTCCTTGGTCGGGCCGCAGCAGCCCGGCGATGGCCTTGAGCGTCAACGTCTTGCCGGCGCCCGAGGGCCCGAACAGCACCAGCCGCGTCGCATCGCTCGCGAAGGCGATGTCGAGCTCGAATCGATGCAACGGCTCGCCCATGGTCTTGCGGACCGCGACGTTCCATTTCATGGCGATGCGCTCACGAGCGCCCCGGAATGCGTGCCGGCGCCAGGCGGCCTGCGAGCAGCAGCACCGCGACGCAGGTGACCGACGTCAGAAGGACGAGCCCGTTGGCCAGATCATCCTGGCCGGCCTGTACGGCTTCGTAGACGGCGATCGACAGCGTCTGCGTCTTGCCGGGGATGCTGCCCGCGACCATCAAGGTCGCGCCGAATTCGCCCAGCGCTCTGGCGAACGCGAGCAAGGTGCCGGCGAGGATGCCTCGCCACGCCAGAGGCAGGGTGACGCGGCAGAAGATCGCCGCGGCGCCGAGCCCGAGAACCTTTGCCGCCTGCTCGAATTGCGCGTCGACCGACTCGAAGGCGGCGCGTGCCGATTTGCAGACGAAGGGAAAGGCGACGATCGCGGCGGCGATCACCGCGCCTTGCCAGGTGAAGATGAGATGGATGCCGAACGCGCGCTCGAGCCAGCCGCCGAGCCAGCCGCGTCGACCGATCACGACCAGCAGGTAGTAGCCGAGGACTGTCGGCGGCAGCACCATCGGCAACAGCAGGATCGAGTCGAGCAGCTCGCGGCCGGGAAAACGCCAGCGCGCCAGCGCGAAGCCGACGGCGACGCCGACGATCAGGTCAATGCCGGTGGCCCAGAGGGCGACCTTCAGCGACAGCCCGAGCGCGACCCATGCCGGCTCCACCGATCACCTACGGCTTGCCGAACCCGTACCGGGCGAGAACCGCCAGGCCGGCAGGCGACGCGACGTAGGCGACGAATGTCCGCGCAGCGTCGGCGTTGGTGCTCGCGGCGACCGGCGCGATCGGATAGAGCACCGGCGTGTCGGTCGGGACCGTGAACGCGATCCTCACCTTGCCGGGCATGATCGCCGCGTCGGTGCCGTAGACGAAGCCCGCCTCGACTTCGCCGCGCGCCACGTAGTCGAGTGCCTGACGCACCGACTGCGCGCCGATCATCTTCGTTTCGATGGCCGGCCAGAGCTGCGCTTTCTCGAGCACGGCCTTCGTGTAGCGGCCGACCGGCACACTCGCCGGCACGCCGATCGCCACGTGCCTGATGCCGGGTGCGCCCAGATCGGCCAATGATGTCGGCAACGACGTCGCGTCCTGCGGGACGATGACGACCAGCGAGTTGCTGGCGAAATTGACGCGAGCGCCCGAGATCACGAGCTGCTGCCGCTCGGCCTGGTTCATCGTCTCCTGGTCGGCACTGGCGAAGACGTCGACCGGTGCACCCTTGGCGATCTGCTGCAGCAGCGCACCCGACGCGGCGAAATTGAACTGAACCTTGGCGTCCGGATGGGCGGCGTCGAAGGAACGGCCGAGCTCGGTGAAGGCGTTGGTCAGGCTGGCCGCTGCCGACACGATGAGGTCGGCAGCGAGTGCGGGTGCGCCGGCGAACGACAGCGCAATGGCCGCCAGATACGGCACCAGACGCCTGCGTCGGCCGGCACTGCAAAGGGCGGCGCGAATCGTCATGGGTCGATCCGATGCAAACACGATCGGGGGGAGGGAAATATCTGGCCGACTATAGCGGCTCTTCACGCGGCTGGCTCGGGCCCTCCCAGGCCGTACTGGCTAGGCAGCCTGGCGATGTTCGTGCATGGTCGTGAAGGCTCGGCCGCTGCGCAGAAGCCAGCCGGCGCCGCGAATCTTCGGCTCGATGCGCAACCCCTGCAGCAGCGCCCAGACGGTGGCGGTGGCGGCGCTGATCACCGGCAGCCCGAGCCGTTGCTCGGCGGCGTCGAGCACATCGAGCGACGGCATCTGCACGCAGGCCGCCAGCACGAGCGCATCGCAACCGCGGACATCGAGCTCGTCGGCGAGCTCGAGCAACTTCATCTGATCTAGCCGGCCGATGGCGGCATCGTTGGCGGCATCGAGCGAGATGGCCTGGCGCACCGCGATGCCGTGCTCGGCGATCGTCGCCCCGACCTTGGCGGTGATGTCCTTCCGGTAGGGCGCGATCATCGCGATGCTCGTCGCGCCGATCGATTGCAGCGCGGTGACCAGGGCGTCGGCGCTGGTCACGACGGGGACGGGCTCGCTGCGCGCATGCGCGGCGCGCCGCGACAGGCGCTGGCCGCATTCGGCAACCGACGCCCGGCCGCCGAGCATCGTCGAGACGAAGCAGGCGTAGGCAATGGCGTCGACCTCTGCATCGCACAACGTGGCGACGGCCTCGCCGGCGTGGTCGTTCATGGTCTCGATGGCCTCGGGCGTCAGCTGGCGAAGGCGAAGCCGCGCCGAGTGGAACGTGAAGTGGCTGCCGTCGGCAACCGATTGCCTTTGCAGCAGCGCCGGGATCTCCGTTTCCATCGTCGTGTTCGCGCTTGGAACGACGAGGCCGATGCGGTGGTGATGCGCGGCGTGATAGGCATTCATGGTGTTCGCTCCGAGCCGGTGATCGCTGGCTGGATGCGGACTGTAGGCATCGCCGAACGGCGCGTCTTCCCCCATGAAGAGGGTTCATCGGAGACCGGCGCCCCGGGCCGAACGGGACCCGCAGTCAGCGGATCGAGACGAGCTCCCGGCCATCGACAGGCACGCCTTCCCGCCTTGCGGGGCTCGTCTTCTGCAGGGTCGGCGCACCGACCACCGACCAGGCACCCGAATCGTCGCGGATCGCCTGCACGGCCAGTTCGACCTGCACGCCGTCGACGTCCGCGCCGGCGAACGCGGCGCTCACGACCGTCGTATCGATCGAGCCGCTCTCGAAACCGAGCCAATAGGCGTTCGCGGCCCGGTAGGCCAGGGCGAGCTTCGCGCCTTCGCCGCCGAGGCCTTCGAAGGTGTTTTCGTGCGTCACGAATTTGAGAACGGGCATGGTCGGATCGGTCGGGCGCGTCGCTGGTGGATCGGTGATGCGCCCTGGCAGGAGGTCGATGCAGGAGATCCTAATGCCGGTTGCGGCAGGGTCTGCAACAAGAGGTTCCTGGGCGCGGGCAGGCCGTCACGTTGCGTTGCCGGCGCTGTCGCCCGGCACGGCCGGGCGGCACTGCCTTACATTGCCTGATTCAACCTGGAGTCTTTTCTATGCCCGTCCGTATCGCATCACTCTCCCGTCAGCTCCGAAAAAACGGCGCGCGTCTTCATCTCGCGATCGCCAGCCGCACCGTGTCGCCCGGAGCGGACCGTCCTGCTTCCGAGCAGGAGCAGGCGCTGCTCGACGAGCGGCATCAGCTCAAGGACGCCCAAGCCAAGCGCCGTGCCGCGGCCAAGCTGCCCAAGCCGAAGGCGGTGAAGGTGGTCAAGGAAGCAAAGCCGGCCAAGGCGCCGAAAGCTCCGAAGGCTGCCAAGCCGCCGAAGGAAGCAAAGGCGACCCACGCGAACAAGCCGTCGCGCGCCGACAAGCTGACCAAGAAGGCCGCCAACCTCGAAGCGGCGAAGAAGGCCGACAAGAAGTCAGCCAAGACCTGACGGGCTGGCAGGCGAGGGAGAACGCGTGGCACAGCCAGTGATGGGGCGCAGGCGCGTACGCCGCTGGATCGGCGCCTTCCTCTGGTTCTTGCTGGTGCTGCTGCTCGCCACCATGATCGGCGCCTACGCGTTGATGCGCGCGAGCCTGCCCGTGCGCGACGGCGAGGTGGCCGCGGCCGGCTTGCGCGCACCGGTCTCGGTGACGCGCGACGCACTCGGCGTCGCGACGGTGCGCGGCAGCGATCGCGGCGACATCGCCTTCGCGACCGGCTACGTGCACGCGCAGGAGCGCTTCTTCCAGATGGATCTGCTGCGCCGCGCTGCCAGCGGCGAGCTCGCGGCCTTGCTCGGCAAGACGCTGCTGCCGGTCGATCGCGAGCGGCGCATCCACCGCTTCTCGGCACGCGCCGGCGTCGCGCTCGCGGCCTTGCCCGAGGCCGACCGCGTCGTCGTCGAGCGCTATGCCGCCGGCGTCAATGCCGGCCTCGCCGGGCTAGAGGCGCGGCCCTTCGAGTACGCCGTGTTGCGTGCTTCGCCGCGGCTCTGGCGCGCTGAAGACACGCTGCTCGTCGTCTGGGCGATGTACTTCGATCTGCAGGACGACCAGCTGCATCGCGTCTTCTCGCGCGGCTGGCTGCGCGACCATGGCACGTCGGCGCAGCAGCTCGCCTTCTTGCTGCCGACGTCGAGCGCCTACGACGCGCCGCTCGATGCCACGACGATCGACGAGATCGCCGCGCCTTTGCCGGCCGACGCGCCGGCCTGGTTCGGCCAGCCGCCCAAGACCAGGCTGGCGATGATGGAAGACATCGGCGACGCCGAGGTCGGCAGCAACAACTGGGCCGTCGCCGGTTCGCGCAGCAAGAGCGGTGCGGCGATCGTCG
>DAIMIM010000047.1:0-10727 GCA_036722755.1 Caldimonas sp.
TCTTGCGCAGCTCGCGCTCGTAGCGGCGCACGTCGTCGACCTGCGAGCGCAGGATCGCGCAGAGCTTTTCGATCGTCTTGACGGTGAAGCGGATCGTCATCAGCTCGCCGCTGATGGCCTGCTGGGCGCGGCTGTAGGAAGGCGACTGGTAGCCGTCCTTCTCGAAGGCCTTCCTCATCTTGTCGAAATTGATGCGCAGCGAATCGAACTTGACGATCGCCGCGGCCTTCAGCTCCTCGAGCTTCTTGGTCAGCGCCTTGGAGCCGCCGTTGCCGTCGTCGTCGTCTTCCTCGTCGAAGAAGTCGACGTCTTCCTCGGCGACGTAGTCGTCGGCCTCGTCTTCCGAGACGAAGCCGTCGACGGCCTCGGAGATCTTCATCTCGCCCGAGCCGATGCGATCGGCGTAGACGAGGATTTCGGCGATCGTCGTCGGCGAGGCGCTGATGGCGAACATCATCGCCTGCAGGCCGCCTTCGATGCGCTTGGCGATCTCGATCTCGCCTTCGCGTGTGAGCAGCTCGACCGTGCCCATCTCGCGCATGTACATGCGCACCGGGTCGGTCGTGCGGCCGAACTCGGAATCGACGGTCGAGAGTGCCGCTTCGGCAGCTTCTTCGGCTTCTTCTTCAGTCGCAGTGGTGGCGCCGCCGCCAGCGATCAGCAGCGTCGCCGCGTCGGGCGCCTGCTCGTAGACGGCGATGCCCATGTCGTTGAGCATCGAGACGATGGCCTCGAGGATCTCGTGGTCGACCAGCTTTTCGGGCAGGTGGTCGTTGATTTCCTGGTGCGTCAGAAAGCCGCGCGTCTTGCCCATCTTGATGAGCGTCTTCAGCTCCTGGCGGCGCTTGGCGACCTCTTCTTCGGTGAGCGCGGTCTCGTCGAGGCCGAACTCGCGCATCAGCGCGCGCTCCTTGGCGCGCGACACCTTCATGCGCAGCGGCTTGGCTTTGGCCGTGGTGTCGGCCTCGGCGACGACCGGCTCGCCTTCGAGGTCGGCCTCGATCTCGGCAAGATCGGGGTCGGGCGCGCCGGGCTTGCCGCTCTTGTCGTCAGGCTTGCCCTTGCCGGCCGTGGTCTTGCCCTTGGCGACAGCCGCCTTGCCCTTGCCGACCGCCTCGGCGACCTTGGTGGATGCCTTCGCGACCTTCTTCTTGTCCTCGAGCGCAGCCGTCTTGGCTGGCCTGGCAGCGGGTGCTGCTGCTTTGGTCGGTGCGGGTTTCTTGGCAGTCATGCAATTCCTCGAATGGTGATAGGCCTGCTGCGTCCGAAAGCCCAGCGTTCGAATTGCGCGCAATCAGGCGAAATTCAAGGCCGGTCTCTCGAAGGCATGCGCGGTGCCCGGGCGACGTTCGCGCTTCTCGACAAGCTCGAACGTGGACCGAACCGTTGCGGGGTGACCGGTGGCGGAGCCATCGGATTTGCAGCCCTTGCGGGTTGAGGTGGCCTTTGGATTGACCCTCTGTCAGAGGGTGGCCGGGGCCCGGAGGTGCTGCCGTCACGTCGCCGCGATCGCGAAAACGAGGATTATATCGATTCTCGAGGAAGCGTCCGGTCAGAGTCGGCCGAGAACGAGCGCGGCGGCGCGCTTTCCGCCGGCCGCCCGCAACTGCGCCATCGAGTGGTGGAGATCGTCGATCAGCGGCTCGATGGACGGATCCTCGCCGTCGATCAGCGCCAGCGCCGACCCGGCCCATGGCTCATCGGCAATGCGCTCGCGCAGCGCTGCCCACGGCTCGGCGCCATGCCCGGCAACCAGCCTGTCGATGTAGCGAAATGCCTCGCCATGCCAGCCAGGCAGGGCGCACAGCAACCCGTGATCGGCTGCGCTCAGGGCGTCCCACCACGCGCTTTCGAGCAGAAGCATCCAGGCGATCCGGTCGGGCGGCTGACGGATCACTTGCTTGACCGGCCGTCGCGGTCGTGCCGGCATCGCACCGGCCGGGCCGTGTGGGCGCGGGCGATTCGCCACGCCGCCTTGCCAGGCGATCGCCAGCTCGTCGGACGCAAGGGCGGCGCGCGATGCGATCTCGCCGAGCAACTGGCGTTTGAGCATGCCGTCAGGCAGGGCCGACCACAGCGGCCGCGCTTCGGCCAGGAAGCGGGCCCGGCCTTCGGCCGTCGCGAAATCGATGCCCTCGCCAGCCAGCGCGATGATCTGACGCGACAGCGGCACCGCCTCGGCGATGCGGGCCTCGAAGGCCTTGGCGCCGTGCTCGCGCACATAGGTGTCCGGGTCGTGCTCGGCGGGCAGGAACAGGAACCGGAAGCTGCGCGTGTCCGTGGCGTGCGGCAGGCTGGCCTCGAGGGCCCGTCCGGCGGCGCGCCGGCCAGCGGCATCGCCATCGAAGCTGAAGACCACGGCCTCGGAAAAACGCACCAGCTTCTGGACGTGCTCCGCCGTGCACGCCGTGCCGAGCGTCGCCACCGCATTGCCGAATCCCGACTGGGCGAGCGCGACGACGTCCATGTAGCCTTCGACGACAAGGACATAGCCGCGCTGCCGGATCTCGGTTCTCGCTTCGAACAGGCCGTAGAGCTCGCGGCCCTTGCTGAATACGGGTGTCTCGGGCGAGTTGAGATATTTCGGCTCGCCCCGATCGAGGACACGGCCACCGAAGCCGATCACGGCGCCTTGAACGGAGCGGATCGGAAACATGATGCGGTCGCGAAAGCGGTCGTAGCGCTTCTGCGGCGACGGCTCTGCGCCAGGCGCGTTGTCGGCCTCGGCGTCATGAGCCGCGTGCGCAATCACGAGGCCGCTTTCTTCCAGCAGCGGGTCGTCGTAACTCGGGAACACGCTGGCCAGGCCGCGCCATCCTTCGGGCGCGTAGCCGAGACCGAAATGCGCCGCGATCTCGCCGCTGAGGCCGCGGCCCTTGAGATACGCGATGGCGCGGTCGCTCGCCTTCAGCTGGCGGCGATAGCTGTCAGCGGCGCGGGCGAGCACGTCGCCGAGGGTGGCCTGCTTCTGCTTGTGCGCGGCCGCCTGCTCGCGGTCGGCGGCCGAGCTGGTGTCCTCCGGCACGACGATTCCGGCTTGCTGCGCGAGATCGCGAACCGCATCGATGAAGCCCATGCCGTGGTGCTCCATCAGGAAGCCGACGGCATTGCCGTGCACACCGCAACCAAAGCAGTGATAGGTCTGGCGCGACGCGCTGACGGTGAAGCTGGGCGACTTTTCACCGTGGAACGGACACAGGCCCTTGTGGGTCGCGCCGGCACGCTTGAGCTCGACGGAACGGCCGATCAGCTCGACGATGTCGACGCGCGCGAGAAGGTCGTGGACGAAGGCCGGCGGGATCACCGCGCCAGTCTAAAGGCGGCCGCACCCGCCGCCGCGCTCACTGCCGGGCCGGGCAGCTCAGACTGCGAAGTCGCCGATCTTCTTGCCGCTCGCCAGCGCCGCCTTCAGCCACCTGGGCTGCAGGCCGCGACCGCTCCACGATTCACCGGTGGAGGCATTTCGATACTTGGCCGGGACCTTTCCGGTCGGACCCGACGATTTGGTTTTGGCTGCCGGTTTTCCGCCCAGGTCGGCCAGCGTCAGGCCATATTCGCCCATCAGTGCGTGCACCTTGGCGACGGCGTCGCCGCGCTGCTGCTTCTTGGTTTGCTCGATCTGCCGCTCGATCGCCTCTTTCTGGGCCATCAACTCATGCAATGTCGCCACGTCGAAACCTCGCTCAAGGACTGCCTCTCGGCCATCACGGGATTCTATGCACGATCAGGGCGTGGGCGGGACATAACCGGCGACCTGCTCTGCGCCGGCGCCGAACAGGAAATTCTCCATCTGGCGCGCCAGATACTGCCGGGCACGCTGGTCGGCGAGATTGAGCCGGTTTTCATTGACGAGCATGGTCTGGTGTTTCATCCACGCGCCCCAAGCTTCCTTGCTGATCGACGCGTAGATCTTCTTGCCGAGCTCACCCGGGTACGGCGCGTAATCCATCCCTTCGGCTTCGCGCTTCAGATAGGCGCATTGAATCGTGCGTGCCATGGTTTCTCCAGAGCGCCGCGGACGGCGCATCGCTGTGAATGGCCGAAGTATCAGCCGAGTTTCTTGACAAATACCTGGGAGCGCCGATCCCAGTTGTACTTGCGTTTGCGGGCATCCGGCAGCCAATCCGGCTCGGCCTGGACAAAGCCCCGCTTGATAAACCAGTGCATAGTCCGGGTCGTCAGCACGAAGATACTGTCCAGCCCCAATGCGCGGGCTCGTTGCTCGACGCGCTTGAGTATCCGTTCGCCGTCGCCCTGTCCCTGGACTTGCGGCGACACCGTCAACGCCGCCATTTCCGCCGTCTTTGCTTCTGGATAGGGATAAAGCGCGGCGCAACCGAATATCACGCCGTCGTGCTCGATGACGGTGTAGTCGGCGATATCGCGCTCGATTTCTGTCCGGTCGCGCTTGACGAGGGTGCCGTCGCGTTCGAACGGCTCGATCAGCTGCAGCACGCCGCCGATGTCGTCGGGCGTGGCCTGGCGCAGGCTCTCGAGCTTTTCGTCGACGACCATCGTGCCGATGCCGTCGTGCGTGAACACCTCCATCAGCAAGGCGCCGTCGACCGCGAACGGCAGGATGTGCGAGCGCTCGACGCCGCCCCGGCAAGCCTTGACGCAATGCTGCAGGTAGAACGCCGTGTCGCTCGGCTGGGTCGGCTGCGGCAATGCGGCGAGCAGGCGTTCTGCATCGGCCAGCGCAAGCTCGGTGTCGATCGGGCTCTCGGCATCGGCAGGGTCTTCGTGGATGCCGGCGATTTCGGTCACGAACAGCAGCTTGTCGGCCTGCAACGCGATCGCGGTGCTCGTCGCCACGTCTTCCATCGTCAGGTTGAACGCTTCGCCGGTCGGCGAGAATCCGAACGGCGAGAGCAGCAGCAGCGCACCGATGTCGATGGCGCGCCGGATCGCGACCGCATCGACCTTGCGCACGACGCCGCTGTGGATGAAGTCGACGCCGTCGACGATGCCGACCGGCTTGGCGGTCAGGAAGTTGCCCGAGACGACGCGCACGATCGCGTTGGCCATCGGCGTGTTGGGCAGGCCTTGCGAGAAGGCGGCTTCGATCTCGAAGCGCAGCTGGCCGGCCGCTTCCTGGGCGCTGTCGAGAGCGACCGCATCGGTGATGCGCAGGCCGTGGCTGAAGCGCGATTCGTGTCCCTTCGAGCGCAGCTGTTCGTTCACCTGCGGCCGAAAGCCGTGCACGAGAACGAGGCGAATGCCCATCGCCTGCAGGATCGCCAGGTCCTGCGCGAACGACGAGAGCTTGCCGGCGGCGATCAGCTCGCCGGCGATGGCGACGACGAAGGTCTTGCCGTGGTACGCGTGGATGTACGGCGCAACCGTGCGAAACCAGGGCACGAAGGTGTGCGGGAAGACGAGGTTCACGAGGTGTCGATGCTCGGCGCGAGGGCGGCGAAAAGTGGTCGCGATTCTGTCATGCGCCCGGCGGCGGGGCTTGGCGACCGACACGCCGCGCGCGACTCAATCCCAGGCGAGCCGGGCGCTTCCCGGCGGCGAGGACGGCCGTGTGTAGCGGGCCGGCGTCTGCGACAGGCGCGCGGCATGGCGCAGCGCGACCAGTTGGCCGTAGCTCGAATCGCTGGCCTCCATCTGCGCGTCGACATTCGCTGGCGGCGCCGCGAACCCGTTGTCGACGCGGCCGAGCCCGCGCAGCCAGAGCGCCGTCCTGGCGAGAGAGACGTGGACCTGCCAGCTGCCGCCTTCCTTCTGCTGCCGCAGGAGCGCGGCCTGCGCACCGAAGGCAAGCAGAAATCCGGACGCCATGTCGAGGATCTGCATGGGCAGTGCCTTCGGCAGCGTCGAGCCGGCAGCCTCGGCTTCGGCGGCGTTGAAGCCTGTGGCGGTCTGCACCAGCGAATCGAAGCCGCGCCGCTCTGCCCACGGACCGACGCGCCCGTAGGCGGACAGCGAGACGCAGACGATGCCCGGGCAGCACCGCATCGCGTCATCGGGGCCAAATCCGAGCCCGGCCAACGCGCCCGGTCGGTAGCTCTGCAGAAAGACGTGCGAGGTGGCAAGCGCCTCGCCGAAGGCGGCGCGGTCGGCGGGGTTGCGGAGATCGGCAAGCGCCGAGCGCTTGCCGCGGCTGGTGTCGGCGATGGCCTCGATATTCGGCAGATGCGGCGAATTGACGAGCATGACGTCGGCACCGTAGGCGGCCAGCGTTCTGCCTGCGACAGGGCCGGCGAGGATGCGCGTCAGGTCGAGCACACGCAGGCCGTCGAGCGGGCGCGCCGCCGCCGGCAGATCGGGCCAGCTGCGCGGTGGCGCGTCGCCGATACGGGTGATCTCGACCAGCGGCAGCGAGACGATGGCCGCGTGCTGCGGATGACGCTCCCAGGCATCGAATCGCCGCATCGCCGCATCGCCGCGACGACGAGCCCGGCGCGTGTCGCGGTTTCCTCGAAGGCCTCGGCCGACCAGCCGGCGAGCGCTGCTGCGATGTCGTTGCGCTGCGTGTTTGCGTCCGTGCCGAGACCCAGCAGCCGGAGCACACCATCGCGGTGGTGCGCGAAGTTCGTGTGCAGGCGAACGAAGCTGCCTGATCCTGCCGGCCCGCAGGGATAGATCCCGGCGAGTCGGTCCCAGGTCTCGGGCGCGCGGCCGTCGATCGTGAAGGCGCCGCAGCATTCGAGCGCGGCTTCCCGCATGTCGACGGCGACATCCTGCACCAGTCCGTTTCGGCTGCGGCCGATGTCGGTGGCAGCGAGCGCTGCCGCGCCGAGCGAGGCCTGCGCCGCGGTGCCGACGGCGAACGACGACGGCAGCACGGGCTCGTGGCCAGGCAGATGCAGGCGCGCCAGGCTCGATTCAGCGAGCTTGGCGGCGCGCCAGATGGCGCGGACCGCGTCGCTTGCTGAGATCGTCATACCGCCGCCAGCATTCCTGCGGCGCTCATTGCGGCGCTCATATCTGCGTGGCGCGGACGTCAGTGCGAGCCGCCGAGATACGCGGCCTTGACTGCCGGGTCGTTGCGAAGCTTGTCGGTCGGGCCGTGGACCGAGATGCGGCCGTTCTCCAGCACGTAGCCGTAGTCGGCGACGGCGAGCGCGGCCGACGCGAATTGCTCGACCAGCAGCATCGTCACGCCCTCGGCCTTCAGGCGCGCGATGATGCGAAACACCTCGTCGACGAGGATCGGCGCGAGCCCCATCGACGGCTCGTCGAGGAGAACGACATCGGGGTTGAGCATGGTCGCGCGGGCCATCGCCAGCATCTGCTGCTCGCCACCGGAAAGCGTTCCCGCGAGCTGCGCGCGCCGCTCCTTCAGGCGTGGAAACAGCTCCATGGCGCGCTCGAGATCGGCATCGACATCGCCGCGCGGCCGGCTGCCGGTCAGGCGCGGGAAGGCACCGAGGCGCAGGTTGTCGGTCACCGACATCGTCGCGAAGACACGCCGGCCTTCGGGCGAGTGCGCGAGGCCGAGCTTGGCGATCGAGTACGACTCCATGCCGTCGATGCGCTTGCCGTTGAGCACGATCTCGCCCGACGCCGGGGCGATCATCCCCGAGACGGCACGCATCGTTGTCGTCTTGCCGGCGCCGTTCGAGCCGATCAGGGTCACGACCTTGCCCCGCGGCACCTCGATCGTGATGCCGTGCAGCACCTGCACCTTGCCGTAGCCGGCGACGAGATTCGAGATGTTCAGCATGGCGTGGACCGCTCAGGCCGGCTGCGGCACGGCCGCCTCGCCGCCGAGATAGGCCTCGATGACCTTCGGATCGGCCTGCACCTGCACGGCCGTGCCTTCGGCGATCTTTTGCCCGAAATCGAGCACCGAGACGGTGTCGCACATGCTCATCACGACATCCATGTGGTGCTCGATCAGGATCACGGTCACGCCGTGGTCGCGGATCTTGCGGATGAAGACGATCAGCTCCTTGATGTCGGGTGCCGTCAGTCCCGCCGCCGGCTCGTCCAGGAGCAGCAGTTGCGGGTCGAGCGCGAGGGCGCGCGCGATCTCGAGCAGGCGCTGCTTGCCGTACGGAAGATTGCGAGCCTCCTCGCTGGCGAAGCTGCCCAGGCCGACGAAGTCGAGCAACCCCTGGGCGCGGACGACCGCAGCCTGGCGCTCGCGCCGGTAGCGTGGCGTCGACACGGCGACGTCGACGAGGTTGCTGCGAAAGCTGTGATGCAGGCCGACGAGCACGTTCTGCAGCGCCGTCATTTCCCCGAACAGCTGCACGTTCTGGAACGTGCGGGCGATGCCCGAGCGGGCGATGTCGGCGGAGCTGCGTCCGCGGAGCGAGCGGCCGCCGAATTCGATCTCGCCGGCGGTCGGAACGTAGATGCCGGTGAGCACGTTCATCATCGTGCTCTTGCCCGAGCCGTTCGGCCCGATCAGGCCGTGGATGCTGCCGCGGTGCACGATCAAGTCGACGTCGTTGAGCGCTTTCAGGCCGCCGAACTGCATCAGGACGTGCGACGCCTTGAGAATCTCCTGCGAGGCGTCGGCGCTCGCCGCGGTGGCGACGGCATCGGACGGGCGGACGTCGCCCTGCACGTTGCTCTCGGTCCTGGGCCGCTCGAGATTGAGCGCGGTTCGCACGAAGCCGACGATGCCGTCCTGCAGGTAGTAGACGACGAAGAGCGTGATCAGGCCGAAGATCGACAGCCGCCAGTCGGTCATCGTCTGCAGCCAGAACGACACTGCCGCCAGCGCAATGCTGCCGGCGACCGGAATCGCCATCTGCGCTGGCGTGCGCTTGCCGCGGCGAACGGCGACGACGGCGACGGCGAGAACAATCGCGGCGAGCGTGACCGAGACGTAGCGAAACAGCTCGAGGTCGTCGAGAAGCTTGGGCAGCATGACGATGATCGTCGCGCCGAGGAGCGCGCCGGTGCGCGTCTTGCGGCCGCCCATGATGACGGCGAGCAGGAACAGCACCGTGAGTTCGAAGTTGTACGTGTTCGGCGAGATGTATTGCTCGGAGAACGCGTAGAGCGAGCCAGCCAGGCCGGCGAGGCCGGCGCTGATCACGAAGGCGTAAACCTTGTAGCGATAGACCGAGACACCCATGCAGTCGGAGGCCACCGGGCTGCCGCGCAGCGCCTCGAACGCGCGCCCGAAGTGCGAGCGCAGGACGCGATGCACGAAGACCAGCGAGAGGACGAGCAGGCTGGCGACCAGCCAGAAGAACTCGCGCTCGTCGAGCCGCGCGCCGAGCAGGTTGGGCTTGGTCAGCTTGATGCCCATCGGACCGTCGGTGAGGAAGGTCATCTCGTTGATGAGGATCTGGATGATGGTTCCGAAGGCGAGCGTCACCATCGCCAGGTACGGGCCGGTCACGCGCAACGCGGGCAAGGCAAGGAGTGCGCCGAAGAAGGCGGTGACACCGATCGCACCGACGAGCGTGACGAGCAATGGCGTGCCGAGCTTGGTCACCATCACGCCGGCCGTGTACGCGCCGATGCCGAAGAGCCCTGCATGACCGAGCGACACCTGCCCGGTGTAGCCCACGACGATGTCCAGCCCGAACAGCAGGACCCCGTAGATCATGATCGTCTCGAGCAGATGGATGTAGTACGGGTTGTCGATCGCCATCGGGAACAGGGCGAGCGCGACGATCCCGAGCGCGGCGGCGCCGACACGCAGGACGCGCGGCCGCGCGTTCATACCTTCTTGATCGCCGTCTTGCCGAACAGGCCGGCCGGCCGCACCGCGAGCACGATCAGGAGCAGCACCAGACCGGGCACGTCTTTGTAGCCGGTCGAGATGTAGTAGCCGGTGGTCGTCTCGGCGATGCCGAGGATGACGCCGCCGACGATGATGCCCATGCCGCTGGTCAGGCCGCCGATGATGGCGACGGCGAAGGCCTTGAGGCCGAGCACCGCGCCCATGGTCGCGCCGGTGAGGGTGATCGGCGCGATCAGCACGCCCGCGAACGCCGCGCTCATCGACGAGAGCGCGTACGAGAACGTGATGACCAGCCCGGTGTTGATGCCCATGAGCTTGGCGGCGTCGCGATCGTTGAAGGTGGCGACGACGGCCTTGCCGTAGATCGACTTGCGGTTGAACAGTTCGACCGCGAGCATCATCCCGATCGCGCCGCAAACGACCAGGATCTCCATCGGCAACACGTTGGCGCCGAACAGCTTGATCGGCGATTCGGGAAGCGGCGACGGGAAGCGCAGGTCGTCGCGCCCCCAGACGTTTTCGGCCACGTTCACGAAGATGATGCCGAGCGCGATCGTCGACATGATCCAGCCGAACTCCGACTTGATCTTGAGCGCCGGCCGCACGCCGATGCGCTCGACGAAGGCGCCCTGGACGGCGCCGAAGACGCAGACGATGGGGATCATCAGCCAGTAGTTGACGCCGCGGTTGACCAGCGTCAGGCCGACCATCGCGCCCAGCATGAGCGCCGCACCCTGGCCGAAGTTGAGCGTGTCGGAGGTCTGGAAGGTGAGTTGGTAGCCGAACGCGATGACCGCATAGATCATCCCGAGCGCGATCCCGCTGTAGACGAGTTGGGTCAGGATCGGGATGGACATGGTCGGTGGCGACGCATTCTGCCCGTGATGGGGCGACAACGTGAGCGCGCCGCCTCGGGAGCGACCCCGGGCGGCGCGTGACGGGAAACGAACGCGCTACTTCTTCTTCGTCACGTCCAACGCACCCTTGACGTTGACGTCCTTGACCTGAACGTGCGACGCCTTCTTCTGGTCGTCCGGGTAGGCGTAGACGACGCGCGCGCCCTTGA
>DAIMIM010000047.1:10827-12486 GCA_036722755.1 Caldimonas sp.
TGCGACGCCTTCTTCTGGTCGTCCGGGTAGGCGTAGACGACGCGCGCGCCCTTGACCTCGCCCAAGACCGGAATGTTGGCCGTGATGGCTTCGTGATCGGTCTTCGTGAACGGCTTGTTGTACGTCGTCACGACGCCCTCGACCGGCGTCTTCAGGTCCTCGAGCGCTGCCTTGATCTTCGGGCCGTCCGTCGAGCCTGCCTGCTTCATCGCCGCGGCAAGCAGGTAGATCGAGTCGTAGCCCTGGGCCGCCGAGACCGGCGAATCCATGCGGTTGTTCTTCGGGTTGAAGGCCTTGAGGTAGCTGATGATGAACGACTGGCGCTTCGGCGTGGTCGGTTCCTGGATGAAGGTCTGCGGCATGCGTGCGCCTTCACCGCCGGGGCCCGAGTTGTCGATGTAGTTGGCCATCGACAGGGTCCACGAACCGATGATCGGCACCTTCCAGCCGAGCTTGGTCATGCCGTTGGCGATCTGCGCGAGCTCGGGGCCGATGCCGTAGGTCAGCACGACCTCGGCGCCGGCTTCCTTGGCCTTGAGCAACTGGGCCGTCATGTCGACGTCCTTGATGTTGAACTTTTCGACGGCCACCGCCTTGACGCCTTTTTGTGCCAGCGCCTTCTCCAGATCCTCGCGACCGAGCTGGCCGTAGTTGGTCGAATCGGCAAGGATGGCGACCTTCTTGAAGTGGCGGCGCGTGATCGCCTCCTCGACGATCATCGGCGCCTGGATCGAGTCGTTCGCGGCGTTGCGGAAGACGTAGTTCTCCGGCTGGTCATCGAACTGGTGGGTGACGATCGAGCCGGTCGCCACGTTGTTCATGACCGGAATCTTCGCTTCCTGGAAGAAGCGCTGGGAGGCGAGCGCGACACCGGTGTTGATGTAGCCGACGATGGCGACGACCTTTTCCTTGTTCACGAGCTCCTGGGCGATCTGCACGCCACGCTCGTTCTTGGCCTCGTCGTCGCGCTCGACCACCTGCAACGGTCTGCCGAGCACGCCGCCGGCCTTGTTGATTTCCTCCACCGCGAGGCGAACGCCGTCGCGCATGCTGACGCCCATCGAGGACGAGCCGCCGGTGAAGGGACCGTCGACGCCGATCTTGATCGGGTCGGCAGCGGTGGCGAGGCTGGTGCATACGCCGAGGGCGATGGCGGCAGCGAGGCGGGTCAGTCGAAGCATGAAATGAGTCTCCAGAGCGATGGATGGGTGCCGAGGGCAAAGCACGCAAATTTAGCATCCGGGGAGCATTCCCTGTATCGGTGAATGCCTGAGCGCCCGAATGGTGCAGGGCGCCGCCGGGATAATCGCGCGTGCTTCCGCCGATCGAGTTTCCCGAGGCGCTCCCCGTTTCGGCGCGGCGCGACGACATCGCTGCCGCCTTGCGTGCGCACCAGACCATCATCGTCTCGGGCGAGACCGGCTCGGGCAAGACGACGCAGCTGCCGAAGATCGCCCTGACGCTCGGGCGCGGCCGCGGCAACGGCGGTGGCCTGATCGGCCACACACAGCCACGGCGCATCGCCGCCACCAGCGTTGCAAAGCGCATCGCCGAGGAGCTGAAGACGCCGCTCGGCGAAGTCGTCGGCTACAAGGTGCGCTTTCAGGATCGGCTCTCGGCCGGCGCCAGCGTCAAGCTGATGACCGACGGCATCCTGCT
>DAIMIM010000048.1:0-12464 GCA_036722755.1 Caldimonas sp.
GTTGATCGCTTCCTTGGCCATCATCACGCTCGGGCCGCTGAAGCCGCAGATCGTCTCGGCCGCGGCCAGCGCGGTCTCGATCAACTCGGCGGCCGGCACCACGCGCGAGACCAGCCCGGCGCGCTCGGCCTCGGCCGCGTCCATCATCCGGGACGTGAGCACCATGTCCATCGCCTTGGCCTTGGAGACCGCGCGTGGCAGGCGCTGCGTGCCGCCGGCGCCGGGAATGATGCCGAGCTTGATCTCGGGCTGGCCGAACTTCGCGGTATCGGCGGCGATGATGAAGTCGCACATCATGGCCAGCTCGCAACCGCCGCCGAGCGCGAAGCCGGCGACGGCGCCGATCACCGGCTTCCTGATCTCGAGGATCGTCTCCCAGTTCCGGCTGATGAGGCCCTTCGTGTAGGCGGCGACGAAATCGTAGGGCGCCATCGTGCCGATGTCGGCCCCCGCCGCGAAGGCCTTGTCGCTGCCGGTGAGAACGATGCAGCCGATCGCATCGTCGGCATCGAAAGCCCTGAGCGCCGCCCCGAGCTCGTCCATCAGGGTGTCGTTGAGCGCGTTGAGCTGCTTGGGCCGATCGAGCGTGACGAGGCCGATGCGCCGCGCGCCGGTGCCGCGCACGTCTGTCTTGATGCATTCGTAGGTCATGTCTGCTCTCGGGCCGTGGTCGGTTCGCAATGATGCAGCGCTTCAGGAATCGGCGATCTCGGGCTTCTTCGATATCAGCAGGTCGAGGTAGGTGCCGGCATCCTGGTCGATGCGGATGCGCACGGGCAGGAAGCGGAGCTCGGGTGCGAACCACATCTCGACGGTGAGATCGCCCGGGCTGCGCGCCGCCAGCCGCGGCTTCAGGTGGAACGCGGGCAGCGCGCCGAACCGGGTGTAGAGCGTCTCCACCTCCGTCACGTCGTAGGTCCACTGCTTCATGCTGCGCGGCAGCGCGAGCGGAAACTCGAACACGTTGCCGACATGCAGCGTGTCGGGCTGCGAGCCGAACAACCAGGTGAACTGGATGAACTGGCTCGCCGTGTCCTGCACGCCGGGCAGCGGGTCGCGCTTCTGGCCGTTGCCGAGGGTGATCGCGTCGGGCGCGAACGTCACGGTCATGCGCCTCGGCTCGCGAAACATGACCTGCGTGTCCTCGTCGTAGCGGTCGGGTGCGAGGCCACTGTCCGAAATCCGTCCCTCGCTCGTCATCTTGCGCGAGAAGATCGGCGCGAATTCGGGGCCGGCGTAGAGATCGACGTTGACCTGGTAGCGCTCGCCGGTGCGGATCCACTCGACCTCGGCGCGGCCGTTCACTTCGCCGCGGTAGTTGCCGTTGAGGATGTAGCTGACACGCGTCGCGCGCGGCCAGACGAAGCCGCCCGCCGCGGCTGCCGACGCGCCGGCCGCCGGCATCGAGGCAGCGGCGGCGACCTGCTCCGGCTCGCTCGCAGCGGCGTCGGCCGCGGCCGGTTGCGACGACGCTTCGGCCGCTGCGACGGCCGTCGGCACATCGGGCACCGTCGGCTCGACGCTCGACGCGGCCGATGCGGCCGGTTCGACGCGGCGTGCCGCATGCGGCGCGCGCGGCGACGGCCGGGCGGCCGCCGGCACCGGCGCCGCGACGGCAGCGGCCGGGGCAGGCGTCTCGAGCTCGAGCGTCCGCACGTAGACGATCTCGATGCGCGGCGGCATGGCATTGGCGGCGCCTTCGGCCGCCATCCGTGCCGCGACCTGGTTCGTTACGCCTGCGTGCAGGAGCGCGACGACGACGACGACAGCGAGGAACGCTCCGCGCCGCCAGTCGCCCGGCCACGGCGCATGACGGCGCGTCAGCCGGCGATCCATGCCTCGCAACGCGCGCGCGCATCGGCGTCGGCGCGCTCGGCACGGCGAAGCTGCAGCGCGCCCCCGCTCGATGCCGCGAGCGCGTCGGCGGGAAGCGAGAGGCGAAGCACTCGCTGATCGCGGCAGACGAGGAGCGGCAACGCGTCGCCGGCTGCCCAGCTTCGAAGCGCGTCGTCGAGACGGCGCAGGCGCCACTCGCCCGCGGCGATCAGCTCGTCGCCAGCCGAGAGGCCGGCGCGCTCGCCGGCGCCGCTGCGCAGAACGTGCGTGACCTTCACGCCCGTCAAGGCACTCTCGCTGATGCGAATGCCCAGGCGTTGCGCCAGCGTCGCCGGCTGGCGCTCGATCTCGACGGCGACACGGGCGAGCAGCGCTTCGAGCGGCAGCTCGCCAGTGCCGTGGACCCACGCGGCCAGCTCCGGCGCGTACGAACGGCCGCCCACCTTCTCGAGCGCAGCGGCGATGTCGGCTTCGTCGATCGGGCCGCCGCCGCCCTGCGCCCAGAGGCAGCGCATGACGTCGTCGAGCGAGCCTCGGCCTTCGCTGCGCAGCGTCAGGTCGAGCGCAAGCGCCACCAGCGAACCCTTCAGGTAGTAGCTCACCGTGGCGTTCGGCGTGTTCTCGTCGGCGCGGTAGTACTTCACCCAGGCATCGAAGCTTGCCGCGGCCACGCTCTGCACGTCGCGTCCGGGCATCGCCGCCACGGCGCTCATCGTCTTGCCGATCAGCTTCAGGTAGCGCGCCGCATCGATGAGCCGGCCGCGCACGACCAGCAGGTCGTCGTAGTACGAGGTGAAGCCCTCGAAGAACCAGAGCAGCTCGGTGTAGTTTTCGCGCGTGTAGTCGAGCGGCGCGAAGTCGCGCGGCTTCATGCGCTTGACGTTCCAGGCGTGGAAATATTCGTGGGCGATCAGGCCGAGCACGCCGACGTAGCCGTCGCCCGGATCGACGCCAGTCGCCTTGGTCGCCGTGGTCGCTTCGCCCGCGGGCGGTGGTGACGCACGCGCCGGAAGGTCCCGCCGCGACGCGACGAGCGCGGTGCTCGATCGGTGCTCGAGGCCGCCGCGGCCGTCGTCGGTCGCGTTGAGCAGGAACAGGTAGCGGTCGAACGGCGCGCGCCCACCGGGGCCGTGCCAGAACGCGATCTCCTGCTCGCAGATGCGCTTCGCGTCGGCGACGAGACGGTCGCCGTCGAAGTCGGGCAGCGCGCCGGCGACGACGAATTCGTGCGGCACGCCGGCCGCCTCGAAGCGGCCGCGCCAGAACGTGCCGAGCTCGAACGGGTGGTCGACGAGCTCGTCGTAGTCGGCCGCGACGTAGGTATGGCGAGCGCCGCTCGCAGCGTCGGGCCGCAACGTTGTCGCGACGTCCCAGCCCGCCGGCAAGCCCGTCAGCGACAGGGCATGCGGATCGTGCTCGCGCCCTTCGACGCGAAGGCAGACACCCGTGCCATTGAAGAAGCCCCGTGCCGCGTCGAGGAAAGCGGCGCGGACGGAAAGATCGAAGGCATAGACGCGGTAGCGAACGACGAGCTCGGCATCGCCTTCGCAGCCGGCGCTCCACGTCGCCTTGTCGAGCTGGCGGAGCTGCACGGCGCGGCCGCCCTGTTCGCCGACCATGCCAGACAGATGGCGCGCGAACTCGCGTACCAGGTAGCTGCCGGGAATCCAGACCGGCAGGCTCAGCAACTGATGGGCGGCGGGTCGAGGCAGCGTGAGCTCGACCGAGAAGGTGTGGGCCGCCGTGTCGGAGACGTCGATGGCGTAGCGGATCATCGGCCAATTGTCGCCGGGCGACGCAGATGCGGACCGGCAGGATAGAGTTGCCGGCAAGGCAACGCGACGCGGAGACCACGAATCGATGGACGCCTTCCTGATGGCGCGAATGCAGTTCGCCGCCAACATCACGTTCCACATCCTGTTCCCGACGATCTCGATCGGTCTGTCGTGGATCCTGGTGTTCTTTCGCGCCCGCTGGCTGTCGACGCACGGCCAAGGCTGGCTCGATGCCTACCGCTTCTGGACCAAGGTGTTCGCGCTCAGCTTCGCGCTCGGCGTGGTGAGCGGCATCACCATGAGTTTCCAGTTCGGCACCAACTGGCCTGGCTACATGGAGCGCGTCGGCAACATTGCCGGGCCGCTGCTCGGCTACGAAGTGCTGACCGCGTTCTTCCTCGAGGCGGGCTTTCTCGGCATCATGCTGTTCGGCCACGGCAAGGTGAGCGAGCGCATTCACTTCCTCTCGACGGTGCTGGTCGGGGTGGGAACCACGCTCAGCACCTTCTGGATCCTCGCCCTCAATTCGTGGATGCAGACACCGGCCGGCTACTCGATCGACGCCGCCGGCTCGTACCATGCGACGAGCTGGCTCGCGGTGATCTTCAATCCGTCGTTTCCGTATCAGCTCGTGCACATGCTGCTCGCCTCGACGCTGACGGTCGCGTTCTTCCTGATCGGGCTGAGCGCCTGGCAGCTGCTGCGCGGCGTCGCCGCGCGCTCGGCGCCGAAGGTGCTTCGCGTCGGCCTCGCGGTCGCGGCGATCGCCGCGCCGCTGCAGATGTTCGCCGGCGACCAGCATGGCCTCAACACCCTCGAGCACCAGCCGCAGAAGATCGCAGCGATGGAAGGCATCTGGAAGACCGAGCGCGGCGCCGCGCTGCGCCTGTTCGCGATTCCCGACGAGAAGACGCGCAGCAACCGTTTCGAGATCGCCATTCCGAATCTCGGCAGCTGGATCCTGACCCATTCCGCCGACGGCGAGGTCAAGGGCCTCGATGAATTCAAGGGCCGCAGCCCGCCGGTCGCGCCGCTCTTCTTCGCCTTTCGCGCCATGGTCGGCATCGGCGTGCTGATGCTGGCGACGAGCTGGGCGGGCCTGTGGATCTACCGCCGCGCCCGCTGGGACGCGGGCCGGCTGCCACGCCGCATGCTCTGGGTGTTCGCCGCCATGACCTTCGCCGGCTGGATGGCGACCGAGTGCGGCTGGTACGTGACGGAGATCGGCCGTCAGCCCTTCATCGTCTACGGGCTGATCCGCACCGCCGATGTCGCCTCGACGATCCCGGCGCCGATGATCGCCCTGACCCTGGCGCTCTACGTGAGCCTCTACATCGCCCTCGTCATCGCCTACGTCGCGGTGCTGAAGTACATGGCCGAAAAGCCCGAAGACGCGCTCGACACCGAAGCGCGCGAACGCGCCGCGACGCCTGCGGGCATCGCGACATCGCCCGTGCCGGGCCACGGCGCTGCCGCGTGAGGACGACTCCATGACCCTGCTCAACTTCGACCAGGCGCTGCCGCTTTTCTACATGGCGCTGATGGGCGTGGCGATGCTGATCTACGTCGTCAGCGACGGCTACGACCTCGGCGTCGGCATGCTGATGCCACGCGCCTCGCCGGCCGAGAAAGACAAGCTCATCGCCACCATCGGCCCCTACTGGGACGCCAACGAGACCTGGCTGGTGCTCGGCATCGGCATTCTGCTGATCGCCTTTCCGAAGGCCAACAACATCGTCCTGCAGGCGCTCTACCTGCCGGTCGCCTTCATGCTGATCGGCCTGGTGCTGCGCGGCGTCGCCTTCGACTTTCGCGCCAAGACCAAGGAAGGGCACAAGGCGACGTGGGACCGGCTCTTCTTCGCCGGCTCGACGATCGCGTCGGTCGCGCAGGGCTGGATGCTCGGCCGCTACGTGAGCGGCTTCGGCGAGGGCTGGAACTATCCTGTCTTCGCGGCCGCCATCGCCGCCGCGCTGCCGATGGCCTACGTGCTGATGGGCGCCTGCTGGCTGGTCTTGAAGACCGAGGGCAGCCTGCAGGACAAGGCGATCGCCTGGGCGAAGATCGCCTGGCCGCCGGTCGTCGTCGGCATGGTGCTGATCTCGATGGCGACGCCGTGGGTCAGCGAGACCGTTCGCAACCGCTGGTTCGTCCTGCCCGAGATCATCGCGCTCTCGGCGATTCCGCTGATGACGGCGTTCGCCCTCTACGCGGTGCGGGCCCTGCTCGGCTCGCAGGCGGTGCGCGGCCCCCTCTGCTGGTTGCCGTTCGCGCTGATGGTCGGCGTGTTCGGGTTCGGCTTCCTCGGCCTGGCCTACAGCATCTATCCGTTCGTCGTCCTCGATCGCCTGACGGTCTGGCAGGCGGCGAGCAGCCCGGAAGCGCTGAAGTTCATCTTCGTCGGCGTGTGCATCTCGGTACCCGCGATCGCCGGCTACACGATCTACTCGTACCGCGTCTTTCGCGGCAAGACGGACGAGCTGAAATATGCATAGCGGCAGCGCCGTGACCGGATCGGCCACCACCGCCCTGGCACCGACTTCACCGCGGCCCGTGCGCTTTTCCGCCGACGAATGGGATGCGCGCGTGCGCCTCGCCGCCGCCTACCGGATCTTCGATCACCTCGGCTGGACCGAGCTGATCTACAACCACATCTCGCTGCGCGTTCCGGGCGAGGCGTCGCACTATCTCATCAACCCGTTCGGGCTGCACTACTCGGAGGTCTGCGCCTCGAACCTCGTCAAGGTCGATCTCGACGGCAACATCGTCGGCCCGTCCGACTGGCCGGTCAATCCCGCCGGCATCACCTTCCATGGCGCCATCCACGCGACCCTGCCGGATGCGCATTGCGTCATGCATCTGCACACGACTGCAACGCAAGCCGTCTGCTGCCTGAAGGAGGGCCTCACGTTCTCGAACTTCTATGCGGCGCAGCTCTACGGCAAGGTCGCGTACCACGACTTCGAGGGCATCACCGTGCACAAGGACGAAGGCGAGCGCATCCTGAAGAGCGCCGAGGGCCGCCCGGTGCTGCTGTTGCGCAATCACGGGCCGGTGACGATCGGCGAGACATTGGCGCAGGCCTTGTCGCTGATGTGGCTCGTCAACCGTGCGTGCGAGATCCAGATGGCCACGCACGCGATGGGCGAAACGATCGCCATCCCGCGCGCCGTGCTCGAGCGGTGCGTCGCCGACTCGTTGCAGTTCAACCCGAAGTACGCCGGCGAGGACAGCTTCGCCGCCTTGCAGCGGCTGGTCGACCGGAAGGACCCGGGCTACCGCTCGTAGCGCGGTGCCGGAGCCGGGGGCTCAGCCCTTGACGCGGCTGGCGACGAGCTGCTTTTCGATGTGGTCGCTGTCGAGCGCGCCGGCTTGGTGCCTGCCGTCCTCGAAGATCAGGCCCGGCGTTCCATTGATGCGATGGGATCTGCCAAACGCCGAGTTGCGCGCCAATGCCGATGTGTCGCAATCGCCGCTGGGAGGAATCGGCGTGCCTTTGATCATCCAATCACGCCAGACTGCAGTCTTGTCCTTGGCGCACCAGATTGCCTTCGACTTTTCGGGCGAATCGTTCCCCAGGATCGGATACAGGAAGGTGTAGACGGTGACGTCCTTGACCGCCTGCAGGTCGCGCTCGAACTTCTTGCAGTAGCCGCAGTTCGGATCGGCGAAGACGACCAGCTTGCGTTCGCCGGAGCCCTGCTTCCAGACCATCGCATCCTTCAGCGGCAGGCTCTTGAAGTCGATGGCCGTGAGCTTGGCGATGCGCGCCTCGGTGAGGTTGACGCGCGACTTGGTCTCGATGAGCTGGCCCTGGATGATGTAGCTGCCCTGCTCGTCGGTGTAGAGGATGTCGGTGCCGATCCGGATCTCGTAGATGCCCGGCAGCGCGGTCTTCGTGATCTCGTCGATCTTCGGAAAGTCGGGCAGGCGCTCGGCGACGTTCTTGCGGATCGCCGCGTCGTCGGCGAAGGCCGCGGGCAGCAGGCAGCCGGCGAGAACAAGGGCAGCGAGATGGCGGAAGGTCGGGGTCATGTGTGCATCACGAGTCGAGGGCCCGTGCCGTGAGCCAGCGCTTGAGCGGCTGGAGTCGATTGACGAGAGTCATGCCATTGTTGCGGAGTTCGCGAATGGGCGTCGCCTGCTCCGAAAACAAACGCTGCAATCCGTCGGTAATGCGCAGCATGGCCCAGGTGGGCGCGGCGCGTTGCCGTACGTACCGCCGAAGCAACCGTTCGTCGCCGAAGCCGCGCCAGGGCTCGCGATGCGCGACGACGTCGACCAGCGCGGCGACGTCGGCGAGACCAAGATTGAGGCCCTGACCGGCGAGCGGGTGAACGATGTGCGCTGCATCGCCGAGCAGCACCCAGCCGGGGCCGCACAAGGCCGCCGCCCGGCCGAGCATGAGCGGCCAGGCGGCGCGATCGGAGGCCAGCGTCAGCGTGCCGGCTTCGCCGCCGGTCGCCTCGTCGAGCGCCTGCTCGAAGACGCCAGCATCGGCCGCCAGCAGCTCCGTCGCACGTGCGTCTGCCACCGACCAGACGAGGCTGAACGAGCGGCCCGGCTCGGGCCGGTCGAACGGCAGCAGCGCCAGGACGTCTGGGGAGCGGAACCACTGCCGCGCGACGTGGCGGTGCGGCCGCGACGCCACGAGCCGGGCGGCGATGGCGCGCTGTCCGTAGGAGCGCTGCTCGAACCCGGCGCCGAGCGACTTGAGCGCTGCGGCGGCGGCGCGGCCCTCGCAATGCGCCACCAGCGTCGCCGGCACGTCGGCGTCGACCAGGCTGACGTGCGGCGCGAAGCGGAGCGCCTCGTCGAGCTGGCGCTCCAGCGCCGCCGCGTCGGTGATCACCGCCAGCTCGCCGACGCGCTGCTCCCATGCTGAGAACTCAAGCGCGGCGCCGGCCCCATCGCCGTGCACGAGCATGTCTCGCACCGGCGTCTTGGCATCGGCGGCGAGCGCGTCCCAGACTTTCAGGTGGCGCAGCAACGACACCGACGCCGCATTGAGTGCGTAGGCGCGGACGTCTTCTCGCGCCGGCGCGCCCGGCGTCGCGAGCGCGGCGCCGCGCAAGGCGACGCGCATGCCGAGGCGGGCCAGGGCGAGAGCGAGAGCCTTGCCAACGATGCCGGCGCCCGAAACTCTCGCGTCGAAGGATTGCATCGCTGAATTGTAGGCAGCGGGTCGCGAGACAATGCCCGCCCGAGACGCTGACGAGGAAGCGAATGACGAACGAGAACGACGTGCCCGTGACGCTGCGCTCCGTGCACGTGTATCCGGTGAAGTCGTGCGCCGGCGTGACCTGCAGCGAGGCGCTGCTCACCGCGACCGGCTTCGATCTCGACCGCGCCTGGATGGTCACCGACGCCGACTTCGAATTCGTGACGCAGCGCGAGCTGTCGCGCATGGCGCTGATTCAGCCGACGCTCAAGAGCGAAGAGATGGTGCTGCGCGCGCCCGGCATGCTCGCGCTGCACATCGGCCTGGATCGTGTCGAGACGCCTTGTCGGGCGCGCGTCTGGCGCGACGAGGTCAGCGCCTTCGACATGGGCGACCTCTGCGCGCAATGGCTGACCGACTTCCTCGGCAAGCCGCTGCGGCTCGTCCGCTTCGACCCGGAGGAACGACGCATCGCCGATCGAACATGGACCGGGGCGATCGAGGCGGAAACGGCGTTCCAGGACGGCTATCCGTTGCTCGTCGTGTCGAGCGCATCGCTCGACGAGCTGAACCGGCGGCTCGCAGCGGCCGGCGAGGCTGCGGTGACGATGTCGCGCTTTCGGCCCAGCCTGGTGCTCGACGGGCTCGCCGCGCATGACGAGGATCACCTCGACGAGCTGGTCATCGACACCGCCGAAGGACCGGTGCGGCTCAAGCTGGTCAAGCCGTGCGCGCGCTGCCCGATCCCCGACGTCGATCCAGCCAGCGGCGAGCGCGGCCACGCGGTCGGCGACGCGCTCGCCACCTACCGCGCCGATGCGCGCCTCGACGGCGCCTTCACGTTCGGCATGAATGCGGTCGTTGTCGACGGCTTCGATCGCCACCTCGCCGCCGGCCAGACGGGCGGCGCGAGCTATCGCTTCGACTGAGCGCCGCAACGTCGATGTCCGGCTTCAGGAACTGGCAGCTGTTCGCGATCTGCGTGCTCGTCTGGGGGACGACGTGGCATGCGATCACCTACCAGATCTCGGACCTGGCGCCGGAGTTCGGCGTCGCGCTTCGCTTCGCGCTCGCCGGCGGCATGGTGCTCGCGTTCGCAGCGTGGCGCGGCCGGCGCCTGCGCCTGGGGCTGCGCGCCCATGCGGCGCTCGCGCTCCAGGGCAGCTTCCTCTACGGCCTGTCCTACGTCTGCGTCTATCACGCCGAGCGCTTCATCGCGTCCGGCCTCGTCGCCGTGGGCTTTTCGGCCTCGCCGCTGCTCGCGGGTCTCGGCGCGTCGATGCTCTTCGGCGTCGTCGTCGGTGGCCGATTCGTCGCTGGAGGCGTGCTCGGGCTGGCCGGCGTCGCGCTCATCTTCTGGCCGGAGATCGCACGCCCCAGCGGCGGCGGCCGCGGCGCGCTCGGCGCGCTCCTGACGGTCGGCGCCGTGCTGCTGTCCGCCGTCGGCAGCATCGTCTCGAGCCGCAATCGAACCCTCGGCGTGCCGCTGCTGCCCGCCATGGGCTTCGGCATGCTCTACGGGGCCGCCGCAGCGATGCTCGTGGGTCTGGTGCAGGGCCGCGGCTTCGTGCTGCCGTTGGCCGCGAGCTGGTGGCTCTCGCTCGCCTGGCTCGCGCTGGCCGGCACGGTGCTCACCTTCGCCTGCTTCCTGACGCTGCAGGACCGGCTCGGACCCGGCCCGGCCGGAACCGTCGGCGTGATGACGCCGTTGCTCGCGCTCGTCGTCTCGCTGCTCTTCGAAGGCTATCGGCCCGGCCTGCCCACTGCCCTCGGTGCGGCCCTGGCGATCGCCGCCAATGCGCTGATGCTGCGCCGGGCCGCGCCCAAGCCGCTCACGCGTGTCGTGGCGGCAGCGGAATGAATTCGGTCTCGCCAGGGATGGGCGCGAAGCGCTGAGCCAGCCAGTCGTCTTCCGCAGCGACGATCAGCTCGCGCCGGCTGGCGACGAAATTCCACGACAGGAAGCGGTGCCCGAGCGACGCGCCGCCGATGACGGCGACGCGCCCGCCACGCGGCGCCGTGATCGTCGGCGTCGCCCCCTGCGGCAGCACGACCATCGTGAACTCGTCGATCTTGTCGCCGTCGATCTCGAACGGGTGATCGATCGCGTAGAGCGCCAGCTCGGGAGCGAGCGCCGCGAGCTCGACGCCGGCGCCGCTCGCCACGTCGAAATCGAGCAGCACGGCGAGCGTCGGCGAGTGGGTGTGGACCGGCGACGTGGCGCCGAAGGCAGAGCCGACGACGATGTGCGCCGTCGCCGCCCCGAGGCGCACTTCCGGAATGTCCGCCTTCGGCACATGCTGGAACGTCGGCGCCGATCCTTCGACGGCCTCCGGCAACGCGATCCAGAGCTGCAGGCCGTGGCTCCGATAGCGCGCGCCGAGCAGGTCCTTCGGCCCGCGCTCGGAGTGAACGATGCCGCGACCGGCGGTCATCAGATTGACCGCGCCGGGCTCGATCCGCTGCACGACGCCGGTCGAGTCGCGATGCATGATCGCGCCGTCGAACAGGTAGGTGAGCGTCGACAGGCCGATGTGCGGATGCGGCCGGACGTCGTGGTTCTGTCCGGGCTCGACGTCGATCGGCCCGAAGTGGTCGAAAAACACGAACGGGCCGACGGCGCGGCGATCGGCCTGCGGCAGCAGCCGGCGCACGTTGAAGCCGCCGCCGAGGTCCTTGGCGTGCGGCTGGAGCGTCTGCAATGCGGTCATGCGCCCTCCTTCGGCGTGGGTCTCGGCGCCGCGGCCACGAGCGCGCGCACGTGGCAGCCTTCCAGGTGATCGTTGACCAGCCCCATGGCCTGCATGAAGGCGTAGACGGTGGTCGGGCCGACGAAGCTCCAGCCGCGCTTCTTCAGGTCCTTCGACATCGCGACCGATTCGGCAGAGGTGCTCAAGGCCCGCACCGCCGCGAGCGTGAGGCGCTTCGGCCGCGAGCCTGCGGCCGGCTCGAAACCCCAGGCATAGGCCGACAGCGAGCCGAACTCGGCGCGCAGCTCGAGCACGCGGCCGGCATTGTTGATCGTCGATTCGATCTTGCCGCGGTGGCGCACGATGCCGGCGTCGCCGAGCAGGCGCGTCACGTCGCGCTTGCCGAAGCGGGCAACCCGCTCTGCATCGAAGTTGGCGAACCCCTTGCGGAAGGCCTCGCGCTTGTTGAGGATGGTGAGCCAGCTCAGGCCCGCCTGAAAGCCCTCGAGGCAGAGTTTTTCGAACAGGCGCCGGTCGTCGGTGACGGGAAAGCCCCATTCGTGGTCGTGGTAGTGGCGATAGGCCGGGCTGGCCGCGCACCAGCCGCAGCGCCTGGTGCCGTCGTCGTCGAGAAAGAGTCCGTCGCGGCTGGTCATCGAGCCCATTGTCGCGGGCCACGCCGACTAAAATCTCGTCCTCCCCTGCTGTCGAGATCCTTTCTTCATGAGCCTGAAATGCGGCATCGTGGGTCTGCCCAACGTCGGCAAGTCCACTCTTTTCAACGCGCTCACGAAAGCCGGGATCGCCGCGGAGAACTATCCGTTCTGCACGATCGAGCCGAACGTGGGCATCGTCGAGTTGCCCGACCCGCGCCTGACGAAGCTGGCCGCCATCGTCAAGCCGGAGCGCATCGTTCCGGCGATCGTCGAGTTCGTCGACATCGCCGGCCTGGTCGCCGGCGCGTCGAAGGGCGAAGGCCTCGGCAACCAGTTCCTCGCCCAC
>DAIMIM010000049.1:0-12351 GCA_036722755.1 Caldimonas sp.
TCGGCCCGGTCTTCTTCGAGTTCATCCAGAGAAAGGGCCACGACGGGTTCGGCGAGGGCAACTTCAAGGCGCTGTTCCAGTCGATCGAGCGCGACCAGGTCCGCCGTGGCGTGCTCGACGTCGAGCCGGCAGGCGCAAGGTAGTGTCAGCGTGCGAATCGCATTGCCGACGGCCGCCAGGATGAGCGGCTACCAGTCCGGCTTCGGCAACGAGTTCGTGACCGAGGCGCTCGAAGGCGCGCTGCCCGTTGGCCGCAACTCGCCGCAGCGCGCGCCCTACGGCCTCTATGCCGAGCAGCTGAGCGGCACGTCCTTCACGGCGCCGCGCGCCGCCAACCGTCGTTCGTGGCTCTACCGCATCCGCCCGTCGGCGATGCACGCGCCGTTCGTGCGCATCGACGCGAAGCGCATCGTCAGCGAATTCGCCAGTGTGCCGGCGCCGCCGAACCAGCTGCGCTGGAACCCGATGCCCATGCCCGGTGCGCCCACCGATTTCGTCGATGGCATCACGACCATGGCCGGCAGCGGCGAGCCGCACGCGCAGTCGGGCGGGGCAGTGCACCTGTACGTCGCCAACCGTTCGATGCAGCGCCGCATCTTCTACGACGCCGACGGCGAGTTGCTGATCGTGCCGCAGCAAGGGCGCCTGCGCTTCGTCACCGAGCTCGGTGTGATCGAGGCCGAGCCGCAGGAGATCGTCGTCATTCCGCGCGGCGTGCGTTTTCGCGTCGAGCTTCGGGACGACGCCGCGCGCGGCTACATCTGCGAGAACTACGGCGCCAGCTTTCGCCTGCCCGACCTCGGCCCGATCGGCTCCAACGGCCTGGCCCATCCGCGCGATTTCCTCACACCGGTCGCGGCCTACGAGGACGTCGACGGCGCGCACGATCTCGTCGCGAAATTCATGGGCCACCTGTGGTCGGCCACGATGGACCATTCGCCGCTCGACGTCGTCGCCTGGCACGGCAACTACGCGCCTTGCAAGTACGACCTGCGCCGCTTCAACGCGATCGGCTCGATCAGCCACGACCATCCCGATCCGTCGATCTTCCTGGTCCTGCACAGCGCCTCCGACACCGCCGGTGTGAGCGACATCGACTTCGTCGTCTTCCCGCCGCGCATCCTGGCGATGCAGGACACCTTCCGTCCGCCCTGGTTTCACCGCAACGTCGCCAGCGAGTTCATGGGTCTCGTGCACGGCGCCTACGACGCCAAGGCCGCAGGGTTCCTGCCGGGTGGCGCGAGCCTGCACAACAGCATGAGCGCGCACGGGCCGGATGCCGAGACCTTCGAGCGCGCCAGCCATGCCGACCTGTCGAAGCCCGACGTCATCGAGAACACGATGGCCTTCATGTTCGAGGCGCGCCGCGTCTGGCGGCCGACCCGGCAGGCGCTCGAATCGGCCGAGCTGCAGGACGACTACTTCCGCTGCTGGCAGGGACTGCAGAAGCACTTCGACCCGGCCAGGCGCTGAGCCGAGCATCCAGCGAGCTGCCATGGCGACACTTCCCGGCCTGCCCCAGACCGACGAGCCCGAACCCGACGCGCTGCCGGTCGAGCCCGACGACGGCACCACGATTCCGGGCGACCGACCCGAAACGACACCCGGCCACGAGCCGGCGCAGCCACCCAAGGCCTAGGGCCTGCTAACGCTCGGGAGGGATCGCGCCGGGGTGACGCAGGCCCTAGTCGCCAGCACAGAAAATCGATTCGCACCGGTGCACAATCCGCACCGCGCCGGGAAGCGCCTAAGAGGCCGAGGGCAATGGTTCGTGTGTGGGCGTTCGTTGTCGCGATCCTCGCCGCGCTCGGCTTCGCGGCCTGGGCATCCGACTTCATCACGATGCAGGGCGAGCGCACCGTCTACACCGTCGAATGCAGCAACGGCGCCTGGCAAGGCGGGCATTGCTCCGGCAAGCTGGTCGCGGATCGCCGCTTTCGCTTTCGCGCCCTGGCTCCGCACAACGAAGTCATCTTCTGGACCGTCGGCAGCAACGAGCCCTCGGGCAAGTTCGGCGAGTGCACGGTCAAGGATGGCCGCAACTGGCTCTGCAAGGCCAACGGAGATGCACCGCGGTCCATCACCCTGCAGATGGCCGAAGGCGCGCCCGTCGCGGGGCCGACCGGCGTGACGCGGGCGTTTCGCAGCGTCTCGAAATGGCGCTGGCTGCTGCTCAAGCGCGGCTTCGACACCGCCGCCGACGTGCCGCCTGCCTCGAGCACGCCGCCCGTGCCCTGATGCACGCCACGCTGTGATGCACGCCGCGCCGTGATGGACGCCGGCGCCCGGCGACGCGTCAGGCGACAGTCGTCGCGGAGCGGGCGCGCAGCCGCGACTTGACGATGCCGGTGGCGAGCGCGGTGCCGACGAAGACGACGGCGCAGGCCGCCGCAAGCGTCCACGACAAGGTCTCGCCGAGGAAGAGTCCGCCCCAGGCCACCGCGAAGATCGGCACCAGGAAGGTGACCGAGACGGCGTTGGTCGGTCCCGCGTTCGCGATCAGGCGGAAATAGAGGATGTAGGCCAGGCCGGTGCAGAAGACGGCAAGCGCCGCCGCGGCGAGCCACGCGTTCGTCGAGGAAAGCGCGTTCGGACGCCACGCAAGCGCCGCCGGCAGGGCGAGCATCGCAGTGGCGGCGAGCTGGCTTCCGGCGGCGACGGCGAAGGGCGGCACCGACGTGAGATGGCGCTTGGTGAGGCTCGGCGCGACGCCGTAGGAAAGTGCGGCGACGATTGCCGCCGCCGCCGCTGCCACTGCCGGAGCCGCGCTGGCGGTGCCGCTGCCGGGCTTGCTCCAGACGATCCAGACGACGCCGGCGAAGCCGATCGCCAGGCCGAGGATGCGCGCCCGCGTCAGCCGGTCGTGCAGCCACAGCCAGGCGATGACAGCCGAAAACAGCGGCGTCGCCGAGTTGAGAATGGCCGAGACGCCGGCATTGAGCGTCTCTGCTGCATACGCGAGACATACGAACGGCAGCGCCGAATTCATCAATCCGACCACGGCGATCGGCTTCCAGTGCCGAACGACTGCCGGCCATTCGCCGCGTGCCACGACCAGCGGCACGAGCAGCAACGTCGCGCCGCTGACGCGGACCGCGGCCAACGCGATCGGGCCGAACGTCGGCACGGCGATCCGCATGAAGAGAAACGACGCGCCCCACACCGCGGCGAGGGCGATCAGCTCGACGATGTCGCGCGGCTTCAATGCGCGGTCCTGGCCTGCGAGCGTCGCGGCGGCGGCAGCGCCGATTCGATGTGGAGCAGGGCCGTCTTGCGCTCCAGGCCGCCCGCATAGCCGGTCAGTGCTCCGGTGCTGCCCACCACGCGATGGCACGGCACGATCACCGAGACCGGATTGCGGCCGACGGCCGCGCCGACCGCGCGGCCGGCCGTCGGCGTACCGAGGCGCCGCGCGATGTCGCCGTAGGTGCACGTCGTGCCGCGCTCGAGGTGCAGCAGCTCCTGCCAGACGGCACGCTGGAACGGCGTGCCCTGCAGATCGAGCGGCACGTCGAAGGCGGTCTCGTCGCCGTCAAAGTAGGCACGCAGCTGCTTGGCGGCGCGGCAGAGCAGGGCGTCGTCGTCCTGCTCCGGCGCGTCGATCGGTTGCGGATGGTGCTCCTGCTTGTCGAACCAGACCCCGGCCAGGCCATCGGTGGTGCGGGCGAGCAGCAGCGGGCCGAGCGGCGACGCGATGCGCATCTGCGCGGTGCAGCGACGCGACGATGAAGAACGAATCGATGCGGTCATGACAAGGCTCCGATAGACAACGAATTCCAGAGGCGAAGCAGCGCATACGAGCGCCACGGTCGCCAGGATTGGGCACGCGCGTCGGCGTCGCGCGCGGATGCGGTCGCGAACAGCAGGCGCATCGCCTTCAGCGCGGCGACGTCGCCTGGCGGAAAGGCGTCGGGCCAGCCGAGCGCGCGCATGGCGATGTAGTGGGCGGTCCATGCACCGATGCCCGGCAGCTCGCGCAGGCGCTCGACGAGCGGCTCCGCGGCCGCGCCCGACGCGAGCATCGGCGTGAGCGCCGGCCATGCGCTGGCCAGCGCCTGGATTGCGCCGACGCGGCTGCGGATGATGCCGAGCTCGGCAATGCGCTCGATCGGCACCGCCGCGAGCGCTTGCGGCGCGGGAAAGGCGCGGTTCACATCGGCCCATGGCGTCACGACGTCGTCGCCGAAGCGCTCGACCAGCCGGCGCGCCAGTGTCCTCGCGCCGGCCACGGTCACCTGTTGCCCGAGCACCGCGCGCACGGCGAGCTCGAAGCCGTCGACACTGCCGGGCAGGCGCAGACCGGGGCCGCCGGGGAGATCGGCGAGCGCGGCGTCGATGATGTCGGGCGAGGCGTCGAGGTCGAGCCAGCGGCGCACCGCAGCGATGACGGCGCCGCTCGCCGGCCCGAGCGACGGCGCGAACGCGAGCCGCACTTTCGATTCGGTGGCGACGAAACGGGCCTCGAGCCAGCTGGCCTGCGGCGGCTCGCCCGCGCCGCAGGCTGCGCCGATCGCGCCGGCCCGGATGGTGCGGCGGACGACGAGCGCCTCGACTGTCTCGATGCCCGGAATCGCCCGCGCTGCGAGGAAGGCGAGCAGCGCGGCGTGGTCGTGCGGTGCCCGGTAGCCGAGCGTCACGGTGATCGGATCGCCCTCGTTCGCCGGTGTCGCCGAGTCGCCGCCCGGTCGCCGCGCCGTCGAGGCCCGGCGCAGCCGCGTTGGATTCATCCGGTAGCCATCGACGAACGCCGCGTTGAAGCGCCGCAGGCTCTTGAAGCCGCTGGTCAGGGCGATCTGCGCGACCGGCATCTGCGTGTCGGTCAACAGCTGCTTGGCGAGCAGCAGGCGTCGCGTCTGCAGGTACTGCAACGGCGTGACGCCGTGCTCGGCGAAGAAGATGCGGCGCAGGTGCCGGTCGCTGACGCCGAGGCGCGACGCCAGGTCGGTGATCGTCGCGGCGAGGCCGGGCAGCTCGCCGCTCGCCAGCCCGTTGTCGAGCAGCGTCGACGCCTGCCGCGCCAGCGTGCGCGATGCGTCCATCACCGTCCACGGCAATCCGGGGCCGGGTGCGATCTCGGGGCGGCACTTGAGGCACGGCCGGAACGACTCGGCCTCGGCCTGCGCCGGCGTGTCGAAGAAGCGGCAATTGCGGCGCGACGGCGTGCGCACGCGGCAGATCGGCCGGCAGTAGATGCGCGTCGACGTCACGCCGACGAAGAGGTGTCCGTCGAAGCGGGCGTCGCGTGCGAGAAGAACCTGGTAGGCAGCATCGCCATCGATCGTCATGGACTGGATTATCGCGGTCTTCACCGTCTTGACTCGCCGTTTCCGGACATGTGCGAGGAGCGTCGCTGCGCGCCGCCGGATGACCACGCAGCGCGTGCGGATGGATCGCCGCCCGATACTCGCCCGCTCGCCCGCTCGCCATCCAACACGGGAGACTGCCTTGCATCGAATCCTTGCCATCTGCGTGATCCTCTGCGGCGGCGTTGCCGTTGCGCAAGCCGCCGAGACGCCGATCCGGCTGCGCGGCACGCTCGAACGGGCCGATGCCACGTCGGTCGTCGTCAAGACCAGAGAGGGACAGACCGTCACGCTCGGACTCGCCACCGATCTCGTCGTCACCGAGGTCGTGCCGATCGATCCGGCGGCGATCCAGTCGGGCATGTTCGTCGGCACGACCGCGATTGCCGGCGCCGACGGCTCGCTCTCGGCCGTCGAGGTTCACGTCTTTCCCGAAGCGGCGCGCGGCACCGGCGAGGGCCATCGACCCTGGGATCTTCGGCCAGGCTCGACGATGACGAATGCGACGGTCACGACGATCACGTCCGGGCCGAACGAGAGGACGATGACGCTTCGCTACAAGGACGGCGAGAAGACCTTCCACGTGCCGAACGGCGTGCCCGTCGTCACCTCGAAGGCGGCCGACCGATCGCTGCTCGTCGCCGGAGCGAAGGTGATCGTCACCGAGCAGCTGCGCGATGGCCACGCCGTCGTCACGCGCATGCTGGTCGGACGCGACGGCTTCGCGCCGCCGATGTGAGCCCGGCTGTCGTCAGGACGCGTCGAACCTTCCGTGCTTGCCGGCGCCGCTGACGAAACGCTGCGCGCCGCCTTGCGCCTCGCCTGAGGCGAGCGTCGCGCGGCCCAGCGCGAATTCCTGCGCGAGCGCATCGCGCAACGACAAGCCGCCTTGGTGCCGTGCGCTGCGCCGGTCGTTGCGCATGCACTGCGGCGGAAACGAGGCGATCTGGCGTGCGAGCGTGAGCGCTGCGACCAGCGCCTGGCCATCGGCGACGACCCGATTGACCAGTCCGAGATGCAGCGCTTCTTCGGCGCCGACGGCCCGGCCCGTGAGGATCAGGTCCATGGCCCGGCTTTCGCCGATGAGGCGCGGCAGGCGGACGGTGCCACCATCGATCAAGGGCACGCCGAAGCGGCGACAGAAGACGCCGAAGGTGGCGCTGGCGGCGGCGACGCGCAGATCGCACCACAGCGCGAGCTCGATGCCGCCGGCGACGGCGTAGCCCTCGACGGCGGCGATCACGGGCTTGCCCAGGTCGAGGCGGGTCGGACCCATCGGCCCGTCGGCGTCCATGTCGTCGTCGAGGCCGAGCCCACGGTCGTCGGCGGCGAGCGCGCCGCGCGTCGATCCGCTGGCCACCGCGCGCAGGTCGGCGCCGGCGCAGAAATGGTTGCCCGCGCCCGTGAGAATCGCGACTTGCGCCGTGTCGTCGGCATCGAAGGCGCGAAAGGCGTCGGCGAGGGCGCGGGCGGTCGGACCGTCGACGGCATTGCGGACTTCGGGGCGGTCGATCGTCACGACCCAGACGCTGTTGTGGCGTTCGATTCGGCAGCTCGACATCGTTGCTCTCCGTGTGCTCAGCCAGCGGCTTTCGGCGGCCGAGAATAGCCGAGCGACTGGCGTACAGTCGCCGCCCGCCCATGCCGAGCCCCGATCCCTTGTCGCTTCCGCCTGCCGAGCCGCCCGGTTCCCCGAGGCCGAGTCGCTTGGCCAGTCTGCGATTGGCGCTGCACAGGCCGCGCTCGCCACGCACCGTGGTCGTTGCGCTCGCCTTGTGGCTGACGGTGATCGGCAACCTGGCGCTCTGGCGTGCGCTCTGGCGCGATGGCGGCAGCGTCGACCTGGTCATTCTGGGCGCCGGTTCGGTCGTCATCGTCTTCGCGGCGACGGTCGCGCTGATGGCGCTGACAGCGTGGGGCAGGGCGATGAAGCCGCTCTGGATCGCGATCCTCGTCGCTGCCGGCGTGGCCCAGCATTTCATGCTGAACTTTGGCTCGGTGATGGACGCGGCGATGCTGGCCAACACCATGCAGACCGACCCGCGCGAGGTGCGCGACCTGCTCGGCGTTCCCATCTTCGCCGACATCCTGTTCGTCGCCGCCGTGCCGAGCGTGCTTCTCTGGATCGTTCCCGTCAGACGAACCGCCTGGTGGCCGCAGCTCTGGAAGAACACCGCGCTGTTCGCCTGCGCCGTCGCGGCGACCCTGCTCGCCTCGTTCTCGATGTACAGCCAGCTGTCGCCGCTGGTGCGCAACCACATGAACCTGCGCTACATGGTCAACCCGATCGGCGGTCTGACCTCGGCAGTGTGGGTGGTCGTGCGGCCCGTCTTCAAGAAGAGCGACAAGCTCGTGATCATCAGCGGCGGTGCCGCGCTCGGGCCGAGCTATGCGGCGCAGACCAGGCCGCCGCTGCTCGTCATCGTCGTCGGCGAGACGGCACGCGCCGATCACTTCGCGCTCAACGGCTATCCGCGCCCGACGACGCCCGAGCTCGCCGCGCTCGACGTGCTGAGCTTTCACGACGTGCGCTCGTGCGGCACCGACACGCGCGACTCCGTGCCCTGCATGTTCTCGTCGCTGGCCAAGACGGCGTTCGAGAAGCGCTCGGCCGAGCAGGAGAACCTGCTCGACGTTCTCCAGGCCGCCGGCCTCGCCGTTCTCTGGATCGACAACCAGGCCGGCTGCAAGGAGGTCTGCGGCCGCGTGCCGCATGCATCGACTTTGGAGCTGCCCGCGGCCGCCGCGAACGGACTCTGCAGCGACGGCGAATGCTTCGACGATGCCTTGCTTGTCGACCTCGATGCGCGCATCGCCCGCCTGGCGCTGGAGCGACGCCGGCGCGGCATCGTCCTCGTCATGCACCAGATGGGCAGCCACGGTCCGGCCTACTTCAAGCGCTCGCCGCCGTCGCGCAAGCGCTTCATGCCGGAGTGCACGAACGCCGCGCTCGGCTCCTGCGATCACGCGCAGCTCGTCAACGCCTACGACAACACGATCGCCACGACCGACCACTTCCTCGCCGCGACGATCGCCTGGCTGAAGACGAAGGACGGCTACGCGCCCGGCCTGCTCTACATGAGCGACCACGGCGAATCGCTCGGTGAGCTCGGCATCTACCTGCACGGGCTGCCGTATTCGATCGCGCCCGAGACGCAGAAGCGTGTGCCCTTCGTCGCCTGGCTCGGGCCGGCCCTGACAGAGAGGCGCGGCATCGACACCGCCTGTCTGCGCAGGCACCTCGACGACAAGCTGAGCCACGACAACCTCTATCACACGGCAGTGGGCGTGCTCGACGTGACAACGCCGACCTACCTGCCCGCGCTCGACGCGTTCGCACCCTGTCGGGCGATCCCCTGATCTCAGGGCTGCAGCACGGTGCGGCCGCGGATCGCGCCGCTTCGCAGCGCCGCCAGGGCCTCGTTGACCTCGGCCAGCGGGCGCGTCGTCACCGGAAGCGCGCGCAGGCCGCCTTGCCGCGCCAGCGCCATCGTCTCGCCCATCTCGGCCAGGCTGCCCACGTAGGAGCCGGTGATCGTCACCGCGCGCAGCGGCAGCGTGGCTGGCATCACCGGCGCCGAGCCGCCGAAGAGGCCGACGCACACCAGCTTGCCGCCCTTGCGAAGCGCATTCAGGCCGTACGAGAACGTGGCCGCGGCGCCGACGAAATCGATCACCGCGGCCGCTCCGCCGCTCGCCTTCATGAAGGCCTTCGTGGCTTCGGCATCGGTCGGGTCCACGCAGTCGGTGGCGCCGGCCTCGCGGGCCAGGTCCCACTTGCTGCGGTCGATCTCGGCCACCACCGGCTGCACGCCGAGCGCCGCCGCCGCCATGCGCACGCCCGACAGGCCGACACCGCCGGCGCCGATGATGAGCAGCGTGTCGCCCGCGCCGAGCGGCGCGCACTTCTTGAGCGCGCCATAGGCGGTGAGGCCGGAGCAGGCATAGGTGCAGGCCTGGTCTTCGGGCAGCGGATCGTAGGCAAACAGATAGCGCGGATGCGGCACCAGAACATGGTCGGCAAAGCCGCCGTCGCGGTTGATGCCGAGCGCGCGTGCGGTCATGCACAGCTCTTCGTGGCCGCGTTTGCACGGCGCGCAGGCGCCGCAGCCGATCCACGGGAACACCACGCGCCGATCGCCCACCGCCGCGCCGTTGGCATCGGGGCCGACGGCCACCACGGTGCCGGCGATCTCGTGGCCGAGCACGCGCGGCGGCGCGATGCCGCGGCTCAGGTCGAGCTTCTGGCCGTTGCCGAGATCGAAGTAGCCCTCGTGCAGGTGCACGTCGCTGTGGCACAGCCCGCAACTGCCCACGCGCAGGACCACTTCGCTGCCGGTGGGCTGCGGCGTTTCGCGCAGCACCTGGGCCAGGGGTTTGCCGAACGCCTCGAAGGGATAGCTGAGCATGAACGTCTCCGGAGGTCGCGTCTGGCGCACTCTAATGGCATCTCGGCGGCGCGCCTCGATTGCCGGCACGACGCGTACAGTCGTCGTCAACAGACTGTCGGCCAATGAAACCTGCTGACGCTGCGCCGCGGCCGACGCTCGATCTGGTGATCGACACCAACGTCGTCCTCGACTGGCTCGCATTTCGTCATCCCGTCGGGGCGCCGCTCGAAGAAGCACTGACGTCGGGGCAATGCCGATGGCTCTGCACCCGCGCGATGCGCGATGAGCTCGCTCACGTGGTCGCGCGCGAATCCCTGGGGCGCTGGGCGATCGATGCAGACGCCGTGCTGTCTGTCTTCGATGCGCTCGGGGTGGACGTGGGCATGCCGCCGCTGCTCGGCCCTGCAGAACGCCTGCGATGTTCCGATCCGGACGACCAGCAGTTCATCGACCTTGCAATCGCCCGACGCGTGCATGCGCTGCTGACGCGTGACCGCGCGGTGCTTCGCCTCGCGTCTCGAGGCCGCCGCTTCGGTGTACTGATCACGACGCCTGAAGTGTGGCTGCGTCGCCGCTAGCCCTGCCGGGTTTTGTCAGTTCCGAACGGGTATGGCCATTGCGTGCCTGATATGACGCGTCAGGAGACGATATAGGCCGAGGCGCCGGTGGCGAGCAGCTCACCTGCCGCGTCCCTGAACTCCATGCGCGTCGTGGCGACGCGAGAGCCGAGCCGAAGCACCTCGCCGCACGCCGTGAACCGCTCGCCGACGGCCGGGCGCAGGTAGTCGATGCGCAGGTCGATCGTGCCGAGCTTGGCGAAGCGCTGCATGCGCTCGTGCGGCGTCTCGCTCATGTGGCGCGCGCCGATCGCGGCCATGATCGCCAGGCCGGCCATGGCGTCGAGCGCGGCGCTGATGACGCCGCCGTGCAGCCGCTGGTGCCCGTAGTGGCCGATCAGGTCCGGCCGCATCTCGAGCGCGCCTTCGACCCGTTCGGCCGAGACCGTGCCGATGCGCAGTCCGATCACGCGATTGAAGGCGATGCGTTCCTCGAACAGCGTGCGCAGCGCTTCGACGAACTCGGGCTCGAAGGAGAGAGGGCGGGTCATCGCCGAAGTGTCGCCGATGGCACGCTGCCGATGCGGCCGCTCAGCCGCCGCGTGCCGGCAAGGTGTGCATGTGCTTGGCGATGATGCCGAGCATCACCTCGTCGGCGCCGCCGGCGATCGAGCCGAGCCGGCCGTCGCGGTAGTAGCGCGCGACCGGGTTCTCCCACGTGTAGCCCATGCCGCCCCAGTACTGCATGCAGGCATCGGGCACTTGGCGGGCGAGGCGGCAGGCCTTGAGCTTGGCCATCGACGCCCACTCGGTCACGTCGGCTCCGGCGACGTACTTCTCGGTCGCCATGTAGACGAGCCCGCGCAGTGCTTCGACCTCGGTCTTGAGCTCGGCGAGCTTGAAGTGGACGACCTGCTGGTCCAGCACGCTCTTGCCGAAGATGCGCCGCTCGCGCGTGTACGCGATGGTCTGCTCGATGCAGTTATGCAGGCTCTGGATGGCGTTCGCCGCCGCCCACAGGCGCTCCTCCTGGAACTGCATCATCTGGTAGGCGAAGCCCATGCCTTCGTCGCCGAGGCGGTTGGTCTGCGGCACGCGCACGCCGTCGAAGTGGATGAGGCCGGTGTCGCTCGACATCATGCCGATCTTCCTGATCTTGGTCGCCCGCGT
Source organism: Caldimonas sp. (assembly GCA_036722755.1). Classification (GTDB taxonomy): domain Bacteria; phylum Pseudomonadota; class Gammaproteobacteria; order Burkholderiales; family Burkholderiaceae_C; genus Schlegelella_A. Next base: position 11,422 of record DAIMIM010000049.1, read on the forward strand.
GATGCCCGGCAGATGCATCGGCACCATGATCAGACTCTTGTTCTTGTGCGCCGCGCCGTCCGAGGTGTTGGCGAGCAGGCACATCCAGTCGGCCTGCAGGCTGTTGGTGATCCACATCTTCGAGCCGTCGATGACGTAGTCGCCGCCGTCCTGTCGCGCCGTCGTGCGGATGCTCGCGACGTCGGAGCCGGCGCCCGGCTCGGAGACGCCGATGCAGCCGACCGCATCGCCGGCGATCGCCGGAACGAGAAATTCCCGGCAGAGCGCATCGGAACCGAAGCGGGCGAGCGCCGGCGTGCACATGTCGGTCTGCACGCCGATCGCCATCGGCACGCCGCCGCAGGCGACATGCCCGAGCGTCTCGGCCATGACGACCGAGTAAGAGTAGTCGAGCGCCATGCCGCCGTACTTCTCCGGCTTGGTGAGGCCGAGCAGGCCGAGCTGGCCGAGCCTTTTGAAGACCTCGTGCGCGGGAAAGGCCTCGGCCGCTTCCCAGGCGTCGACGTGCGGATTGATCTCGTCGTCGATGAAGCGCTTCAGGGTGCGCCGGATCTCGTCGTGTTCGTGCGTGATGAGCATGCGGGGATTCTCCGGTCATCGCCTCGCGGCGCACCGCCGAGTGTGCACATCCGGATAATCGCCAGTCAATGCGCAGACTCCGGCGTCGCCGGTCGGCGCCCGATTGCAGGAGACATTCGATGACCCACGCTATGATCTTCGACGCCGTTCGCACGCCACGCGGCAAGGGCAAGCGAGACGGCAGCCTGCACGAGGTCAAGCCGGTCGACCTGCTGGCCGGCCTGCTCGTCAAGCTGCAGAAGCGCCACGGCTTCGATCCGGCCGAGCTCGACGACGTCGTCATGGGCGTCGTCTCTCCGGTCGGCGAGCAAGGCGCGGTAATCGCCAAGACGGCCGCGCTCAAGGCCGGCT
>DAIMIM010000050.1:0-12267 GCA_036722755.1 Caldimonas sp.
CGATGGATCTCGCCACCTTTCTCGTCCAGTGCCTCAACGCCGTCCAGTACGGCCTCTTGCTGTTCCTGCTCGCCAGCGGGCTGACGCTGATCTTCGGCATCATGGGCGTCATCAACCTGGCGCACGGCAGCTTCTACATGCTGGGCGCCTATCTCGCCTTCGCGCTCGCGCCGCTGTTCGGCGACTGGTTCGTGGCGCGGCTGCTGGTCGGCGTCGCCCTGGCGGCGCTGTTCGGCTACGTGCTCGAATGGGCGTTCTTCAGCTTTCTCTACGAACGCGACCACCTGCAGCAGGTGCTGATGACGTACGCGCTCATCCTCGTCTTCGAGGAGCTGCGCAGCATCCTCGTCGGCAACGACGTGCATGGCGTCGCCGCGCCGTCGTGGCTCTCGGGGAGCTTTCGCCTCGGCGAGCTGATGTCGTACCCGTGGTACCGCGTCTTCGCGTCCGTCGCCTGCGTCGTCGTCGCGCTCGGCCTGTACGGCGTCGTCCATCGCACCCGGCTCGGCATGATGATCCGTGCCGGCGCGAGCGATCGCGACATGGTGCGCGGCCTCGGCGTCGACATCCGGCTGCTCTACCGCATCGTCTTCGCCGGCGGCGTCGCGCTGGCCGCGCTGGCGGGAATGATCGCCGCGCCGCTCTCGTCGGTCTATCCGGGCATGGGATCGAGTGTGCTGATCGTCTGCTTCGTCGTCGTCGTCATCGGCGGCATCGGCTCGATCACGGGCGCGCTGGTCGCGTCGCTGCTGGTCGGCGTGGTCGACACCTTCGGCAAGGTCTTCTTCGCGGAGTGGAGCGGCGCCGGCATCTACGTGCTGATGGCGATGGTCCTGGTCTGGCGGCCCGAAGGGCTGATGAAGCGTGGGGTCTGAGGCCGCAGGCGCGCCGCGCGACGCGGCGGCGGATGGGTCGGCCGCGACGCCCGTCGATGCGACGCCCGACACGCCGCCGCTGCCCGACATCGCGCGTCGCGAGCCGGGCGGCTGGCTCGTCCCCGCCGCGGCCTTCGTGCTGCTCTGCGCGCTGCCGATCGTCGTCGCGCCCTATACGCTCGATCTGGTGCTGCGCATCGCCGTCTACGCCATCTTCGCGCTCAGTCTCGAGCTGCTGGTCGGCGCGGTCGGCCTCGTCAGCCTCGGCCACGCCGCCTTCCTCGGCATCGGCGCGTATGCGGCCGTGCTCGGCTCGGGCGACGACGGCGCGCCGCTGATTCCCCTCTTGCTGCTCTCGGTCGGCGCGGCGGCCGCCTACGCGCTCGCGGTCGGCGCGCTCAGCCTGCGCACCCGCGGCGTCTACTTCATCATGGTCACGCTCGCCTTCGCGCAGATGGCCTTCTTCGTCGTCCACGACACGCGCGCAGGGGGCGGCAGCGACGGCATCTTCCTCAACGCGAAGCCGGTGCTGCGCATCGGCGCGACGACCTTGCTCGATCTCGGCCAGCGCCTGCCCTTTTTCTACACCGTGCTCGCCGCGCTGGCCGCGACCTATGCCTTCCTCGCCTTGCTGCTGGCGTCGCGCTTCGGCCACGCGCTCGGCGGCATCCGCGTCAACGAGACGCGGATGCGGGCGGCGGGCTTCTCGACCTACCTCTACAAGCTGGCCGCGTTCGTCATCGCGGGCGCGCTGGCCGGTCTCGCCGGCTTCCTGCTCGCCCTCAAGGACGCCGCGGTCAACCCGGAGCTGCTCGCCTGGAACCAGTCGGGCATCGTGCTGCTGATGATCATCCTCGGCGGCATCGGCAGCCTGCGCGGCGCGGTGATCGGCGCCTGCGCCTTCACCTTGCTGACCGAGCTGTTCCAGTCGGACGCGCTGCTCGGCCCGCTGGCCGCGCACTGGCAGCTCTCGCTCGGCATCGCCATCATCGTCTTCGTCGCCGTGCTGCCGAAGGGCCTGATCGGCATCGGCGCGCGGTGGCGCAGCCTCGTTCGTGGTTGACGCGACCGCAGCGGCAGCGCATCCCGCGGCCACCATTGCCGCTCGCCCCGCGGCGCTGGTTCGCGCGTTCGGGCTCGGCCGACGCTTCGGCGGCCTGGCTGCCGTGGACGGGGTCTCGATCGATCTGCGCGTCGGCGAGATCCACGCCGTCATCGGCACCAACGGCGCGGGCAAGTCGACGCTGGTCAACCTGCTGTCGGGCGAGCTGGCGCCGAGCGAAGGCCGCGTCTACATCGGCGACGCCGACGTGACGCGCTGGCCGCAGCCGCGCCGTGCCCGCGCCGGCCTCGGCCGCAGCTACCAGCGCACGACGATCTTCCCCGAGTTCAGCGTGCTCGAGAACTGCCGGCTCGCGGCGCAGGCGCGTCGACCGCGCCCGTGGCGCCTCTGGGAAGACGCCGCCGGCGACACGAGCGGCATCCGCGACGCGAACGCGGCACTCGCTTCGGCCGGCCTCGCCGGCGACGCGCGCCGCATCGCCGGAACGCTCAGCCACGGCGCCAAGCGCCAGCTCGAGATCGCGATGTGCCTGGCCACGGCGCCGCGCGCCCTGCTGCTCGACGAGCCGCTCGCCGGCATGGGCGCCGAGGAATCGGCGCGCATGCTCGAGCTGCTCGCGGCGCTCCGGCCGACGCACGCGATCCTGCTCGTCGAGCACGACATGGACGCCGTCTTTCGCATCGCCGATCGCATCACGGTGATGGTCGACGGCCGGGTCATCGCCAGCGACGTTCCCGATTCGATTCGCGCCGACCGGTCGGTCCAGGAGGCCTATCTCGGCGAGGATGGAGCCCCCACGCTTGCGGCTGGCGCCGTGGCGCTGCCCGCCGAGGGGATGCGGCCGGCCTTGGGGCGGCCCGGCGCCCGTCCGGCCCCGCCATGAATCCGTTGCTGCGCGTTTGCGACCTGCACGCTCGTTACGGCGACAGCCACGTGCTGCGCGGCGTCTCGCTCGAGATCCCGGCCGGCGTGTCACTCGGCCTGCTCGGGCGCAACGGCATGGGCAAGACAACGCTGATCCGCACGGTGATGGGCTACGTGCGCGCTGGCGAAGGGACGGTCGCCTGGCAAGGCCGCGACGTCACTCGCGCCGTGCCGGAGCGCATGGCCCGGCTCGGCATCGGCTACGTGCCCGAAGGGCGCGGCATCTTCGCCAATCTGTCGGTGCGTGAGAACCTGGTGATGACGGCCCGCCCCGGCCCCGAGGGCGCACGCGACTGGACGCTCGCGCGCGTGCTCGCGACCTTCCCGCGCCTGGCCGAGCGCCTCGGCCACGGTGGCCAGCAACTCTCCGGCGGCGAGCAGCAGATGCTGGCGATCGGCCGCGCCCTGCTCACCAATCCGCGCCTTCTGGTTCTCGACGAAGCGACCGAAGGCCTGGCGCCGCTGGTCGTCGCCGAGATCTGGCGCACGGTGGCGGCGATCCGCGCCACCGGCATCGCCACGCTCGTCGTCGACCGCAACGCCCGCGCCGTGCTCGCCCACACCGATCGCGCCATCGTTCTCGAGAAGGGCCAGATCGTGCTCGAAGGCGACTCGGCGGACATCGGTGCGAACGCCGAGGCGCTGACCCGCTACCTCGGCGTACAGTGAATCGAGGAGACAACGCATGATTCTCGAAATCGCCGACATCCGCATCACGCCGGGCAAGAACGCCGAGTTCGAGGCGGCCATCGCGCACGGCCTGGCGACGGTCGCGTCGCGCGCCACCGGCTACCGCGCGCACCAGGTGCACAAGGGCATCGAGTCGCCCGACCGCTACATGCTCATGATCTGGTGGGAGACGCTCGAGAACCACACGGTCGATTTCCGCCAGGGGCCGCTGTTCGCGCAATGGCGGGCGATCGTCGGCCCGTTCTTCGCGACGCCGCCCTCGGTCGAGCACTTCGCGCTGGCCACCGATTCGTCGTGAGCTGAGCACGCGGCCGGGGCGGCCATATGCGCCGGCCGCAGAAGCAAACAGGAAAACTGTTCTTCGCATTCGCGGCCGGGCTCCCTACATTGCCCGATCCGGCGCCTTGCCGATCCTTCGCGAGCGATGAACACGGCCAGCGCCATTTCCCTGTATGCCCGCGACATGCCCGGCTTCGCCGACCGCGTCGCGCACGCCAGCGCGCTGCTCACCGGTGCGGCGGCAGCGCATCCGGGCCGCATCGTCCAGGCGTCGAGCTTCGGCGCCGAGGACCAGATCGTCACCGATCTCGTCGCACGCCTGCAGCTGCCGGTCGCCGTCGCGACGCTCGACACCGGCAAGCTGCACGACGAGACGCTGGCGCTGATCACGGCGACGGAGGCGCGCTACGGCATCGCCGTCGAACGGCACCGGCCGCTGCAGGCATCGGTGATCGCCTTCGTCGGCCGCCACGGCGACGACGCGATGAGAAAGAGCGTCGAGCTGCGCAAGGCCTGCTGCGCGATGCGCAAGGTCGAGCCGCTGGCGCGCATGCTCGCGGGCCGCGATGCCTGGGTGACGGGCCTGCGCCGCGAGCAATCGAACGAGCGCGGCGAGGTCCCGTTCGAGGCGCGCGACGCCGAGGGCCGCATCAAGCTGAACCCGCTCGCGGACTGGAGCTGGGCCGACGTCTGGCACTACATCGGCAGCTTCGAGGTTCCGTACCACGCGCTGCACGACCGCTTCTATCCGAGCATCGGCTGCGCGCCGTGCACGCGCGCCGTCGCGCTCGGCGAAGACTTCCGCGCCGGTCGCTGGTGGTGGGAGCAAGGCGCCAAGGAATGCGGCCTGCATGTCGAGCCCGTGGCATCGCCCCAGGAGATCCACGCATGAACGCGCCCATGCTGGTCGAGCGGCTGCTGCCCGAGCTCGACCTGGCGCAGCTCGACGCGCTCGAAGAAGAGGCGATCTTCATCCTGCGCGAAACGGCCGCCGCGTTCGAGCGGCCGGCGCTGCTTTTTTCGGGCGGCAAGGATTCCTGCGTCGTCCTGCATCTGGCCGAGAAGGCGTTCAAGCTCGCCGGCCAGACCAGCACGCGGCTGCCCTTTCCGCTGCTCCATGTGGACACCGGGCACAATTTTCCCGAAGTGATCGCGTTCCGCGATCGACATGTCGCCGCGCTCGGCGAGCGCTTGATCGTCGCGCACCTCGACGACTCGATCGCGCGCGGCAGCGTCCGCCTCGGCTCGCCGGGCGAATCGCGCAACGGCCACCAGAGCGTGACGCTGATGGAGGCGGTCGACGAGCACCGTTTCGACGTGCTCATCGGCGGCGCCCGCCGCGACGAGGAAAAGGCGCGCGCCAAGGAACGCATCCTGTCGCACCGCGACAGCTTCGGACAATGGCAGCCGAAGGAGCAGCGGCCCGAGCTCTGGACGCTCTTCAACACCCGGCTCAAGCCCGGCGAGCACATGCGCGCCTTTCCGATCAGCAACTGGACCGAGCTCGACGTCTGGCTCTACATCCAGCGCGAACGCATCGCGCTGCCGTCGATCTACTACGCGCACCGCCGCGAGGTGGTGCGCAGGAAAGGCCTGCTCGTTCCGGTGACGGCGCTGACGCCGCCCACCCTCGGCGACACGGTGGAATCGGTCTCGGTGCGCTTTCGCACCGTCGGCGACATCACCTGCACCTGCCCGGTCGAGAGCGACGCGGCCAATGCCGCCGACGTCGTCGTCGAGACGCTCGCCGTCACGGTGAGCGAGCGCGGCGCGACGCGCATGGACGACCGCACCTCGGATGCATCGATGGAGCGGCGCAAGAAGGAGGGCTACTTCTGATGAGCGCCGTTCTCGACGACACCGCCGCGCGCATCGCCAGGCCGCCGGTCGTCGGCGCGCGCCGGCCGCTGCGCTTTCTCACCGCCGGCTCGGTCGACGACGGCAAGAGCACGCTGATCGGCAGGTTGCTGCTCGACAGCCGCGCCATCCTCGCCGACCAGCTCGACATGCTCGAGACGCGTGCCGCTGGCGCGCCGATCGATCTCTCGCTGCTCACCGACGGCCTCGAGGCCGAGCGCGAGCAGGGCATCACGATCGACGTCGCTTTCCGCTATTTCGCGACCCGCGAGCGCAAGTTCATCATCGCCGACGCGCCCGGCCACGAGCAGTACACGCGCAACATGGTGACGGCCGCGGCGGGCAGCGACGCCGCCGTCGTGCTCGTCGATGCGACCAAGCTCGACGTCGATGCCGAGCGCGTCGCGCTGCTGCCGCAGACGCGCCGGCACGCGCTGCTGGCGCAGCTGCTGCGCGTGCCGCACATCGTCTTCGCCATCAACAAGCTCGACGCGGTGGCAGATGCGGCACGCGCCTTCGCACGCATCCGCGACGCGCTCGTCGCGTTCGCCGACGACGCTGGCATCGCGCCCGCCGGGATCGTGCCGATCTCGGCGCTGCGCGGCGACAACGTCACGACACCCGCGCCGCTGCCAGGCTACGCCGGGCCGACCCTGCTCGCGCTGCTCGAGCGCCTTTGCGACGAGTCGGATGCGCCGCACGGCGGCGCGCTGCTGCCGGTGCAATTCGTCGGCGGCGCCGGCCTCGACGCCGCGAGCGGCACGGGCCACCGCGCCCGCGTGCTCTGGGGCCGGATCGCGCGCGGCGGCATTGCCGTCGGCGACACGCTCGCCGTCTATCCGAGCGGCGAAACGGCGCGCGTCGCCGAGCTCCATGCAACCGGCAGGAAGGTCGCCCGCGTCGAGGCGGGCCGCTCGGCCGGGGTCGTGTTCGATCGCCAGCTCGACGTCTCGCGCGGCGACTGGCTGGCAACGCCGGGCACTCTGAAACCGGTGCAGCGTTTCGCGGCGACGCTCGCCTGGCTCGACACCGAGCCTGCCGTCGTCGGCCGCAAATACTGGCTGCGCCACGGCAACCGCTGGCTGCAGGGCCGCATCGTTTCGGTCGAAAGCCGCCTCGATATCGCCACGCTCGAGCCGCGCGACGCCTCGGAGCTCGCGGTGAACGACATCGGCGAGGTCGTCTTCGAGACGCAGCAGCCGCTGCCGCTCGAGAGCTTCGCGACGCAGCGCGTCGCCGGCGCCTTGCTGGTCGTCGATCCGGCGACGAATCGCACCAGCGGCGCGTTGCTCGTCAAGACGCCGATCTAGACGGCATCGACGCGGCCTCGCGCTTCCGGTCGCTTCCGGGCACCGAGCCCGCTCGCCTCGACGTCGGAAGCGTTCGCGGCTATTTCGCGCTGTAGATCTGGTCGAAGACACCGCCGTCGGCGAAGTGCGTCTTCTGCGCTTTGGCCCAGCCGCCGAAGACCTCGTCGATGGTGAAGAGCTCGATCTTCGGGAACTGCGCGGCATATTTCGCGGCCACCTTCTCGTCGGTCGGCCGGTAGAAATTCTTCGCCGCGATCTCCTGCCCCTCGGGCGAATAGAGATGCTCGAGATAGGCCTCGGCCACGACGCGTGTGCCTCGTCGGTCGACCACCCTGTCGACGATCGCCACCGGCGGCTCGGCGAGGATGCTGGTCGGCGGGTAGACGATGTCGAACTTGTCGGCGCCGAACTCCTTGATCGCCAGATGCGCTTCGTTCTCCCAGGCGAGCAGCACGTCGCCGATGCCGCGCTCGGCGAACGTCACGGTCGAGCCGCGCGCGCCCGAATCGAGCACCGGCACCTGGCGAAAGAGCCGGGCCACGAAGGCCTTCGCCTTCGCGTCGTCGCCGCCCGGCTGGCGCAGCGCATAGCCGTATGCAGCGAGATAGCCCCAGCGCGCACCGCCCGATGTCTTCGGGTTGGCGGTGATGATCGACACGCCCGGCTTGAGCAGATCGGCCCAGTCGCGGATCCCTTTGGGGTTGCCCTTGCGAACCAGGAAGATGTAGGTGGAGGTGTAGGGCGAGCTGTTGTGCTTCAACCGTTTCTGCCAATCGGGCGCGATCTGCTTCGAGCGTTCGGCGATCTCGTCGATGTCGTAGGCCAGCGCGAGGGTGACGACGTCGGCCTCGATGCCGTCGATGACAGAGCGCGCCTGCTTGCCGGAGCCGCCATGCGACTGCTTGACGGTCACGGTGTTGCCGGTCTTGTGTTTCCACCACGTCGCGAAGGCACTGTCGTACTGCTGGTAGAGCTCGCGGGTCGGGTCATAGGACACGTTGAGCAGCGTCGTGTCGGCGGCGTGTACGCAGGTGGCGCCGAGCAACATGGCGGAAAGCGCGAGCGAGAGAGAGAGGAGATGTCGGTTCATGGCGTTGTCGCGGCGGCGAGGAAGTGGCGGGCCTGCAGATTCGACGTCCATGGTAGGCAGCGCCTCGGACAGGGCCAACGACTTGTTCCTTCGTTGCTTATGCGAGCCGTCCCTATGATCGCGACATGAATCGCCTCCTTCGTTCGTGCGCGGTCTGGACGCTGACCGCCGCAACGGCCGGCGGCATGGCGCCGCTGCGAGCCTTCGCGACCGCGGCGGCGCCCGCGCGGTCGGTGGCCTCGGCGCCGTCGACAACCGCAGCGCTGAAGATCGCGCCCGTCGCGTACCGTGAACGCAGGCTGGCGAACGGCCTGCAGGTCATCTCCGTGCGCAGCGAAGCGAGCCCGACGGTGAGCGTGCAGGTCTGGTATCACGTGGGCAGCCGCAACGACCCGGCTGGCCGCTCCGGCTTCGCGCATCTGTTCGAGCACCTGATGTTCAAGGGCACGCGCTACCTGCGCCCCGAGCAGTTCGATCGGCTGACGGAAGACATCGGCGGGTCGAACAACGCGTTCACCAGCAACGACGTGACGGTGTACTACGAGGTCGTTCCGTCGAACCACCTCGAGACCTTGCTCTGGGCCGAGGAGGAGCGCATGCAGAACCTGAAGATCGACGACGCCAATTTCAGATCGGAGCGCGCGGTCGTCGAAGAGGAGTACCGGCAGAGTGTTCTCGCCGTTCCGTACGGCCGCTTCACGCATGCGGTGCAGTCGCTGCCGTATCTGCAGCATCCGTATCGCCGTGCCACCATCGGCAGCATCGCCGACCTCGACGCGGCCACGGTGACCGATGTGACTGCCTTCCACGCGCTCCACTACCGGCCCGACAACGCGACGCTGGTGGTTGCCGGCGACTTCGATCCGGCCTCGCTCGATGCCTGGGTCGACAAGTACTTCGCGCCCATTGCCCGCCCGTCGGCGCCGATCGCACCGCTCGATGCGACCGAGCCGCCCTGGCCGAGCGACCGCACCATCGCGCTCAAGGCGCCGCGCGTGCCATTGCCGGCGACCGCCGTGATCTGGCTGGCGCCGCCGCTGCGCAGCGGCGATGCGCCGGCGTTGCAGGTTGCGGCGGCCATCTTGTCGCAAGGTGAGTCGTCGCGCCTCAACCAGTCGCTCGTGTATCGCCAGCAGATCGCGAGCAGCGCGAGTTTCGACGCCGATCTTCGCGACGGGCCGGGCCTGCTCGCGGCGACCGCCGTCGCCGCTGGCGGCAAGCCGATCGCCGAGATTCGCAAGGCGCTGCTGGCCGAAGTGCAACGGCTGGCCGACCATCCGCCCTCCGCGGCCGAGCTCGACAAGGTGAAGACACAACTGATCACCGCCGCCTTCGTCTCGCGACAGACACCGGAAGGGCTCGGCATGGAGATCGCCAGCGCCGCGGTGCTCGAGGGCGATGCGGGGCGCATCAACGCCGACCTCGAGGCACTGCAGCGCGTCAGCGCGGCCGATGTGCAGCGCGTGCTGCGCCGCTACGTGACCGGCACGCACGATGTCGTCATCGACTACAGCCAGGAAACGTCAGCGCCATGAATCGCCTTCCTTTCATCGCCGCTGCGCTCGCCTGCGTGGCCCGTGCCGCGCTGGCGCAGCCCTACGACACGCCACCGCCGCCGGCCGCGCCGCGCCTGCTCGCCATCGAGGCACCGAGCGAGCTGGCCTTGCCCAACGGCCTGCGCGTGATCGTCGCGCGGCGCGAGGGCGTGCCGCTGGTGAGCGCCGTCCTGGTGGCGCTTTCGGGCAGCGAGGCCGATCCGCCCCGCCTCTCGGGGCTCGCCGCCATGACCGCAGGGCTGCTGACGCAGGGCACGCGCCGGCACACCGCGCCGCAGCTCGCGGCCGCCGCCGAAGCGCTCGGCGGCTCGCTCGAGAGCGGCGCCGGCTGGGGCCGTTCGCTGGTCTCCATCACCGTGACGACGCCCAAACTCGATGCCGCGCTCACGCTCGTCGCCGAGGTCGCACGCGAACCGACGTTCGCGACCGCGGAGATCAATCGGCTGCGCGCGCAGACGCTCGACGGCCTCAAGGTCGCCTACGCCGACCCTGGCACGCTGGCCGGCCTTGCCGCGGTTCGACTCGCCTATGGCGCCACACCCTGGGGCCATCCCGAAAGCGGCACGCCGGCGTCGTTGCCACGCATCGGGCGCAACGATCTGCTGGCCATGCATCGGGCCACGTTCCGGCCCGATCGCTCGGTGCTGATCCTCGCCGGCGACATCGACACGGCGACGGCGCGGACGCTCGCCCGTTCGCATTTCGGCGACTGGCGCGCGGCAGCCGGTCCGCCCGCATCGTCGCCTGCCGTGCCGCCAGTTGCCCGGGGCACGACGCTGGCGGTGATCGACATGGTCGGAGCCGGCCAGGCTGGCGTCGCGCTCGCACTGCCTTTGCCGGCACGCCGCGGCCACGACTGGGCCACCGGCGAGGTGCTGAACGCCGTGCTCGGCGGTGCCTACTCGTCTCGCCTCAACGAGGAGATCCGGATCAAGCGCGGCCTCAGCTACGGCGCCGGCAGCGCCATCGGCGCGCGCCGCGACAGCGCGCTGTTCCAGGCGAGCATCCAGACCAAGAACGAATCGGCCGCCGAGGTCGTGCAACTGCTGCAGGGCGAGCTCGACAAGATCGCGACCACGCCGATCGATGGCGCCGAGCTGGCCGCGCGCAAGACGACCCTGATCGGCGGCGTCAGCCGCAGTGTCGAGACGACCAGCGGGCTGGCGGCGGCGATCCGCGCCCTGGTCGTCGCCGGCCGCTCGCCGGCCGAGCTGAAGACCGAGATCGAGACCATCGAGGCCGTTGGCGCGGTCGATGTCCAGGCATACGCCGCGGCCCACTTCGGGCGAAGCGACAGGCGCATCGCGGTCGCCGGAGTGGCCGAGCGCTTCGCTGCCGCGCTGCGCGCCGAAGTGCCTTCGCTGGTCCTCGTCGAGCCGGGCGCGCTCGACCTCGACCGCGCCGCCGGGCCGGCCGTGCCATAGGCGACACCGGGCGCGGCGCCGCAGTGCCCGGCGGGGTCAAGGCAAACCCTTCGGACGCTGGCGCCCATTTGCTGGGACAATAGTGCCCCCTCGCGAACGGCGCAGCGCTCCTCCGGCGCGCGGTGCCGCTGCACACTTCAGGATCGCCATGGCCACCCGTCCCTCCGCTTCCGTCTCCAAAGCATCCAAGGCTTCGACACCGGCCGCTCCGGCTGCCAACGCCTCGGCCGCTGCCGCCAATGCAGCCCTGAAGCTGCGCCAGACACAGGCCGAATACGTCGCCGCGCGCCCCGCCGGCGAGCCGGGGGTCAAGCCGATGATGTCGAGCTCCAAGATGTATGTCTGCCGTCGCTGCCAGGCGAACTTCAAGACCGGCGACGGCAAGCCCGACTCGCGCCTGCCGGGTCTCGGCAAGTGCAACAAGTGCCTCGCCGCCGCTGCGGCGTCCGCGCTGGCAGCCTGACCACTCGTAAGCTCCGGTAACTTTTCTGCAGGGGGCCGGACCGGCTGCCGATAAGTCGTTCTCGCGGACGATCTTTCTGGCATGCCGAACCTGTTGACCCGACTTCGCGGCGCGGTATTCGCGGTCCCCCTGGCGCTATCGGCGCCGCTGCTGCGTTGGGCCGACGCGCGCCGGCGCAAGGCCGGTGCCTACCGGCTGCGGCCGCCGGGCATCTCTTCCGCCACCGATTCGACGCCGCGGGCGCCACGCCTCTCGTCGGCAGCGATGCGAACGATGCGCGACGAACTCGGCGTGGCTCTCGACGCCCATGAGTCGCACCGCCAGACCTTTCGCCATCTCGCCCGCTTCGAACGCAAGTTCGCGAAGAGCGGTGTCCGGGCGATCGAGGAAGTGCCGGTCGAGCAGCTTCGCCGGGCGCTGCGCGATTTCGAGGCGCTGGTTCGCAACTGGTCGTCGGCCAGCCTCGCCGATCTGCGCTCGCGCATGGCCGTGACGCTGGCCGAGCGCTCCAGCGCCGCCTCGGTCTGGATCGCCGTGAACAGCGTGTCGTCGACCTATGTGCCGCAGCCGGACTCGATGGCGACCCGCCTCGCCCGCCACGCCGGCGCGGCATTCCGGCCGAGCCAGCACGTCGATGTCGGCGACATCAGCATGTCGCGCTTCGACGCAGCGGCAGCGGGCGAATGGCATTCGACGAGCGCGCCCGCCTGAGCGGCCGATTCTGGTCGAACGGCGC
>DAIMIM010000051.1:0-12212 GCA_036722755.1 Caldimonas sp.
AAAGCGTGTGAGGGCTAAACACCCTCCGCGGGTTCGAATCCCGCCCTCTCCGCCAGTTCTACCTATGAAAACAGGTTGAACTACTTGCAAAAAAGCCACCGATTTACACACCAGCGCGCCGGCACTGGGAAACGTGGGCTAGCAGGCTCGCGGACTCCCAGTGCAGCCGGATTGCTGCCCCCCGAGACGCCGTTGAAGTCGCGGCGCAAGATCAGCCGCGCGTCGGCAGCACATTCGCGGCTCATGAACGCCGGAGTTGATAGCCGTCAATTAGGATGCGGCTGTCGCGCGCAAGACTCGCCGCCTTGCAACCGGAGAAAGCCATGAAGATCCTGCTCGCCGCCGATGGCAGTTCGTACACCAAACGGATGCTCGCCTACATCGCGGCCCACGACGAATGGCTCGGTGCCAAGCACGAATACACCGTCATTCACGGCGTCCTGGCAGTACCGCACCGGGCTGCCGCGTTTGCCGGCCAGCAGATGGTTCGCGAGTTCTACGAAGCTGACGCTGAAGACGTCCTTCGCCCGATTCGGGCGTTCTTCGATCAGCTGGGCATCCAAGCCAAGTTCGTCCACACCGTCGGCCATGTCGCCGAGGCGATTGCCAAGCTAGCCGAGGAAGGAAAGTTCGATCTCGTCGTGATGGGTTCGCGTGGCCACAGCGACTTCGCCAACCTCGTGCTCGGATCGGTGGCGACCAAGGTACTCGCCAAGTGCTCGGTCCCGGTGCTCCTGATCCGTTGAAAAAAGGCCCTGCGACCCGACCGGCCCGTCAGCCTTGCTGGCCGAGCAACGCGAGGCCGAGCTGCACTACGAGATAGAGGCCCTTGCCCAGGAGCGCTATCGTGACGGCACCCGTGGCGAGACCCGCGAGCAGCCACTTGGCATCGCGGCGCAGGACGCCGACGGCACAAAGCGAGATCGCGAAGGCGGGCGCCATGTTGCCGAAAGGGATTGGCAGCAGGACGAGCAAGGCGAGAAGCGAGCACAGCGCGCCGGTGAGGCGCGTCGCGCTCGCCGATATGGAGGGCGCACGACCATCGCTCATGCCGCGACCCGTTAGCCAGCCGGCGATCTTGCGCAGCCAAGGCGCGAGCTCGCGTCTTGGAAAGGAGAGACGGCCGACCGAGGCGGGCAGCCATGCCCGTGCCCCGAACGTCATCTGCAGCGTGAGCAGGAGCAACGGCGCGCCGAGCACGGCCGACGTCCCCGGCGGCATGGGGATCACATTCGGCAGCGCGAAGAGCAGGACGAGCGCGACAGGGCCGTCGTCGCCGAGTGCGTCAATCAGCTCGGCGGCCGTGATGCGCTCGGCGCCGCGTGCGTCGGCGAGCGCGAGCAGCGAGCGTGCCAACGCGTCGGATCTTCGACCCTCCGCCTCAAGGCGCGTACGCATAAAGCCGGGGCGGCGTCAGTCGGCGGCGGGCGGTCGGCGACCGCACCCACCGAGGGTCGCGCGACGCGGCGACGCGAACGGTCGCGCAACCATTTCATCCACAGCGTCTACCAAGTGCCGGCCAGGGCTTCGCCGGCGCGCTCCCTCGTCAGGGATCAGTAAGCGATCGCCGGCGCGCGAGGTTTGCAGACGGACGAAGGATTGATCGCGGGCTAAGCGCGACGCCGCGTGGCGACCTGGGACATGAAGCCGAGCCGCGTGCACAGCCGCTCAATAGCCTGCCGCGCGCAGTCGCTGCAGGAGCTCCTCCGTCAGCGGAATTCCCTGACACGGTGAGCGCGCCTCGTACCCATGGCGGCAAGCGCATTCCATTCTCGACGACCCTGACTCGTTTTCACCGTGATCCAAGAACGAGGGCTCGCAGGACGGCGGGGGCGGCTCAAAAGTGGACATCGCGGACTCGGCAACGATCGACGGGCCGATCTTCTCGTGTCCGGAACGCGGGCGGGTTGACGAAGCGCAAAGCCGGGTTTCCTTGACATGACCCCCGGCCGCGGTGCCGGTCTCGGGGTGACTCCGGGGTAGTTTCGCTGGACACAAGTCGGACTGGACCATCGCCCGAGCGGTAAATCGGATGCCGCTTGCGCGTGCAGCGATGCCTAGGCCCGTCGCACGCGCAAGCTCACCGCGGCACCTAGCAAGACCGCTACGACGACCGACGCGATCCCGAGCGCCAGGTCGCCGGGAGCCGGTACCCCGAAGTGCAACAAGCGTCGGGCGCCGGGCACCGCGACGGCCACCGTCAGCGCGGCCGCCGCCGCCGCGGCCACCCCCCAGAACGCGAGCGCGCTGGATGCGAACAACGCGCGCCATCCGATCCCGGCGGAAGCGTTCACCGCGACGAGCAGCAGGTTGCCTGCAGTGAGGCCGATCACTGCGAGCGTGCGCGCGATGTCGCCGTCGCGGCCGGCCTGGAGCGCCACCATGTAGATCGCCATCGCGGCTGCGAGCAGGCATCCGCCCTGCACGAGCCCTTGCCAAAGCATCGGCCAGCCGACGATGCCGTCGTCCGAGAGGCGCGGCGGCCGCTGCATCACGCGAGGCTCCTCAGGGGCGCCCTCGAAGGCCAACGAGCACGCCGGATCGATCACCATTTCGGTGAGCACGACGTGAACCGGCAACATCAGCGGCGGCAGGCCGAACAGCAAGGGCAGCAGCGCCAAGCCCGCGATCGGCACGTGGATCGCGGTGATGTAGATCATGACTTTGCGCAGGTTGTCGAAGATGCGCCGGCCCATGCGCACGCCGCCGACAATGCGGCCGAAGTCCTCGTCGAGCAGCACGAGGCCGGCGGCTTCGCGTGCCACATCGGTGCCGCGCACGCCCATCGCGATGCCGATGTGCGCTGCCTTCAGTGCAGGCGCATCGTTGACACCGTCGCCGGTCATGGCGACGGTCTCGCCGTTGCGGCGAAACGCCTCGACGAGACGGAGCTTCTGCTCCGGCATCACGCGCGCGAAGACGCGGACCTGGCGTACCGCCTCGGCGAGCGCGGCATCGTCCATGCGCCCGATCTCGGCACCGGTCAAGGCCCCGGCGTCGACGTCGATACCCGCCTGGCGCGCGATCGCGAGCGCGGTCGCGGCATGGTCACCCGTAATCATCACGACGGCGATGCCGGCCTCGCGGGCCTGCGCCACGGCCGCGGGCACGCTCACGCGCAGAGGGTCCTCGAATGCGACCAGACCCAGCAGCGTGAAGTCGTAGTCGTTCTGCTTCGTCGCTGTCTCGCCGTTCGCCGCTGAGCCTTCCGCCACTGCGAGCACGCGAAGCCCCTGGTCAGCGAGCAGTCGAACCTTCGTCAGCAGCGCCTCGATGCGTTGCGGGCTCAGGCGGCAGAGGTCGAACACAGCTTCGGGAGCGCCCTTGGCGGCAATTCGATGCAGTCCTGCCTCGTCGGTCCATTCGTGCGTCATCGCGAGCAGCTCGGAGCTGAGCGGGTACTCATGCGTCAGCCGCCAGCCGGGGTGCAAATGCTCGGTGTCGGCGAGCGCTGCATCGCCATGGCCGAACAGCGCGCGGTCCATCGGATCGATGCCGCCGCGTCTGGATGCCAGCATGGCGAACTCGAGCAGTCGGTGCCCGTCTTCGGGCAGCGGTGCGTCGGGCTTCACGATGATGTCTGCCCCCTCGGTCACCAGCCGGCGCAGTTGCATGCGGTTCTCGGTGAGCGTGCCAGTCTTGTCGACGCACAAAACAGTGGCGGCGCCCAGGGCCTCGATGACGGCCGGCCGTCGCGACAGCACTTTGATGCGAGCGAGTCGCCACGCGCCAAGCGCGAGGAACACGGTCAGCGCCATCGGAAACTCCTCTGGCAACATCGCCATGCCCAGCGCGATGGCCGAAAGCACGCCCTGCATCCAGTCGCCGCGCTGCAGTCCATACCAGACCACGAGCGCTGCACTGGTCACCGCCGCGCCGGCACCGAACACCTGCACCAAGCGCCGAAGGTGGCGCTGCAGCGGTGTCGGCACGGTCTCGATGCTCGCGAGCGACGCGCCGATGCGGCCGACCCGAGTGTCGCGGCCGGTGGCGAGCACCTCGATCACACCATGGCCGGAGACCGCCATGGTGCTCGCATACACACGGGGCGTGTCGTCGCCGCCGACCGGCTCGTTGTCGGCGCCCGCAGGCAACTGCGACGCCCGCTTGCGCACCGGTACCGACTCGCCGGTGAGCAGCGACTCGTCGACCGCCAGGCCGCTGGCCTCTCGGGCGATGCCGTCGGCAGCGAGCCGCTCGCCTTCGCCCACAAGGAAGATGTCTCCTGGCACAAGTTCGCGCGCCGCGATGCGGCGCACTTGTCCGCCTCGCACGACGCGCACCTGCGGCGACGCCAGCACACGCAAGGCATCGAGCGCATGCTCGCTGCGGCGCTCCTGGAAGATCACGAGACCGACGGTGACCACGGCAAAGAACGCCAGCAGCAGCCCCTCGCCGAGGTCGCCGAGCACCAGATAGATCGCCGCCGCCACCAGCAACAGCAGGAACATCGGCTCGGCGACCACGCTGCGGAGCGTGCTCAAGAGGCCATGTCGCTCCCGGTCTTCGATCTCGTTGGGGCCGTGCGTCACCAGCCGTCGGCCGGCCTCTTCATCGCTGAGGCTTTTGGGGAGCGCTGACTGGTTCATGCGGAGTGTGCCCCGAAGGCCCGCCCGTTCAGGCGGGAGCCGACTTACTTCACCAGGAGCACGGGAGTTTGAGCAGTAGCCAGCACCCTTTGGGCGACCGAACCCAGCAGCAGATCGGCAATCGCAGTTCGACCCTTGGCGCCCAGGACGATCAGGTCGTACTTGCCCGACTTCGCCAAGCTGACGATCTCCATCGATACATGCCCGATGCGCACCACCATGTCGTGCCTAATGCATGCGGCGTCGAGCAACTTCCTGGCGGGCTTGAGTTCCTTCTCACTGAGTTCGCGCAGGTAGTCGGCAACCACCTCCTGGCCGACGAAGGCTTTGGCATGGCGCAGCCCGGTATCGTCATGGACGCTGATCAGGGTGATCGAGCTCGAGGTCGATGACAGCTGGCGAACAAAATTGATCGCGTACTTGACGGCGTGAAGGGCGGGCTTGGATCCGTCAGTGGCGACAAGAATCTTCATCAATGAACTCCAGTTGCGCAGTTGCGGCGACGCCCAAGCCCGTTCTTGGGAATTCAGTTGAGCATGGCTGGGGCGCGGCGCGCTTGATCTTGCTCAAGGGGAATGGGCCGAGCAGTCTCAGCGCATGCTCCCGAACTTGATTTACGGGCCTCTGCTTCGCGACATCTGCGAGCTGTCTGAAGTTGACCCGTTTTCGCGGACACCTCATCCTCACGGAAGAAGGAGTTCGATATGCCCACACCGAAGCCGCCGTATCCGGCGGAGTTCCGCCAGCAGATGGTCGAGCTGGTTCACGCCGGGCGCACCCCGGCGCAGGTCGCGCGTGAGTTCGACGTCACCGCACAGAGCATCTCGAGCTGGGTGGCGCAAGCCGCCGTACACCAGTATCGCCTTCGGCGAACGGTGCAAGAAGATGCGTGCGCCCATCGATGGGGACCGTCGGCGATGCCTACGACAACGCCATGGCCGAGAGCTTCTTCGCCACCCTCGAGTGCGAGTTGATCGACCGGCGAAGTTGGCAGACGAAGACCGAAGCGCGGCTGGCCCTGTTCACCTACATCGAGGGTTGGTACAACCCGCACCGTCGCCACAGCGCGCTCGGTCAGACCTCGCCAGCCAAGTTCGAAAGGCCAAGATAAGCCCCACACACAACCGTCGCGTCTCAAACACGACTTGACCACCGTCGGCGATTGCGTGGCATGCGCCACGCCGCCGGCGGCCAAGTCTGCGCCGGAGCTCACCGATCAGACTTGAGAATCAAGTCGCCAACCCGTCCGCGAGACAGAGTCAAGTCCAGACCATCAAGCGAGCCGACGGCAAGCCCATCTTGGGCTTGTGAGATCTTCCGGCGAATCCGGAACGCCCCGTTTCGCCAAAGAGTGCCGGGCGGTGGATTGCTTGCCGTGATCGCGTAGGCGGCAACCGATGCGCCCTCAAGCACGGACGGGCTTTTTCTTGCGGGACGGCGGCGCAGCGCGTGCAAACGCGTACCTCTCACCCGCCGCACGCTCGAGCTTTTTCGCGATGCTTCCGCACACCAGATCGCACAACTCGTAGATCGAGGGGTCGGCAACGCTGTAGTAGGCGCTATTGCCGCGAGATTCCCTGGCGACGAGCCCGCGCTGCGTAAGCAGCGTCAGGTGCCGCGAGATATTTGCCGACGTGTAGCCGCAGAGCTGCGCCAGCTCGCCGACGTTGCGTTCCTTCTCCCGTAGCAGGTTCAGGATCTGCAGCCGCGTCGGCTCCGCGAGCGCCTGAAAGTACGACGCCACTTGCGTCAGCGCTTCGTTCGTCAGCCCTTCCATGCGCACCGCCGCGTCTTGTTGATCGACGTCAATCATGCCTCGCCTCGCTCTGATGGAGCCATGAATTTGAGAATCCATCTACTTGACTACTTAGCTATATGCGCAAATAATAATACAAATGTCACGCCAGAACCACCCCCTGAGGGGCGAACGATGCCTCTGATCCGCTCGCTCGGCTTGGCTGTCGTCGCCGTCGGACTGGCAATGGCCCCACCGGCAGGACGGGCCGCCGACCGCCTGGGCTGGACCGTTGCGCAACCGACGTCGGCCGCGGCCTCGGTCGGCTTCGACGGCGTCGTCGAGTCGATACGCCAGACCGTCATCGCGGCACAGGTACCGGGGGCGGTCGTCGAGCTCGGCGTGCGTCCGGGGGACCGGGTCAAGACGGGCCAGGTCCTCGTCCGGATCGACGCGCGGGCCGCAGACCAGAACGCAGGGGCGAGCGAGGCGCAAGTCCAGGCGACGCGGGCCTCGCTCGAGATCGCGACCCGGGACCTCGAGCGCCAAAGACAGTTGTTCGCCCAGAACTACATCAGCGAGGCGGCGCTGCAGCGCGTCGAGGCCACGTTCAAGGCCGCCCGGGCGCAGTCGCTGGCGTTCGCCGCCCAGGCTGGCGTCGCCCACACCGAGAGCGGCCTTCATGCGATCCGCGCTCCCTTCCCCGGCGTGATCGCCGACGTACCGGTGTCGTTGGGCGACATGGCGATGCCGGGCCGACCGCTGCTGACGCTCTACGACCCCGCTGCCCTCCGGATCACGGCCGCGGTGCCTCAGAGCCTGGCCGCGCGGCCACTCGTCGGCATGCTGCCGCGCGTGGAGGTGCCGGGATTGCCGGCGGGTCGTCAATGGTTGACGCCGCTGCGAATCGAGGTGTTGCCGACCGCCGATCCGGGCACGCACACGGTGCAGATTCGTCTCGACCTGCCCGCCGACACGGAGGGTGCATCGCCCGGGATGTTCGCCCGCGTCTGGCTGCCAGCGGCCGACGGCGCGGCGAAGGCCGCGCCCGGTGTGTCGGTGCCGCTCGGCTCGATCGTGCGGCGCGCCGAACTGACCGCCCTGTACGTCCTCGACCAGGACGGCCGGCCCGCCCTTCGTCAGGTGCGGCTCGGCCGCATCACCGGCGACGCCGTCGAGATTCTGTCGGGCCTGACGCCCGGCGAGCGCGTTGCCACCGATCCCCAGGCCGCTGCCCGCGTCCGCTGAGTGCCTGACATGAAACCGGGCGTCGCAGCAGCCATGGGCGTCTCGGGCCGCATCGCGGCCTTCTTCCAGACCGCACAGATCACGCCGCTGCTGGCGCTGCTGGCCTTGCTGCTGGGGTCGTTCGCCGTGCTGGTGACTCCACGCGAGGAAGAACCGCAGATCAACGTGACGATGGCCAACGTGCTGATCCCGTTTCCGGGGGCGAGCGTTCGCGACGTCGAGCAGACGGTGGCCGGCCCTGCCGAGCAAGTGCTTGCGCAGATTTCGGGCGTCGAGCACGTGATGTCGGTGTCGCAGCCCGGGATGGCAGTGATCACGGTGCAGTTCAAGGTCGGCGTGCCGCGCACCGAAGCGCTGGTGCGGCTCTACGACACCGTCAATTCGAACCGCGACTGGCTGCCGAGCGGCCTCGGCGTTCTCG
The DNA here is from genome assembly GCA_036722755.1 of Caldimonas sp. Classification (GTDB taxonomy): domain Bacteria; phylum Pseudomonadota; class Gammaproteobacteria; order Burkholderiales; family Burkholderiaceae_C; genus Schlegelella_A. The sequence goes on from DAIMIM010000051.1 coordinate 7,994, forward strand.
ACCCGATCGTCAAGCCGAAGGGAATCGACGACGTCCCCATCGTCACCCTGACGCTTTTCAGCAAGAACGCCGCCGTCGGGCCGTTCGATCTCGAGCGCGTGGCGCACAGCGTCGAGGCAGACCTGAAGCGGGTCGCGGGCACGCGCGAGGTGAGCACGATGGGCGGCCCCGGGCGCGCCGTCACGGTGGAGATCGACCCCGCCCGCATGGCCGGCAGCGGCGTGACGGTCGCCGATCTGCGCTCGGCACTGCAGTCCGCCAATCTCGGCCTGCCCCTGGGCGAGCTGATCTCCGGCAATCGCGCTGTGGCGGTGGAGTCCGGCCCCTTCCTGCGCACCGCGAGCGACGTCGAAGAGCTAGTCGTCGGCGTGCATGGCGCAAGGCCGGTCTTCCTGCGCGACGTGGCCGTCGTGCGCGATGGGCCGCCGCCACCATCCCGCTACGTCTGGTACGGCGTGGCCGGGAAGGACGGCGCGGCGTCGGCCGACTACCCGGCCGTCTCCATTGCCATCACCAAGAAGCCCGGCGAGAACGCGATCGACGTCGCCAACGCCGTGATGCGGCGCGTGAGCATGCTGCGCAACACCGTCATCCCGGCCGACGTGCAGGTCGCCGAGACGCGCAACTACGGCGCGAGCGCCAACGACAAGGCGCAAAAGCTGATCCAGAAACTGCTGTTCGCCACCGCCTCGGTCGTGGCGCTGGTCTTTCTCGCGCTCGGCCGGCGCGAGGCGGCGATCGTCGGCACGGCGGTGATCCTGACCTTGACGGTGACGCTCTTCGCCTCGTGGGCATGGGGTTTCACGTTGAATCGAGTCTCGCTCTTCGCGCTGATCTTCTCGATCGGCATCCTCGTCGACGATGCGATCGTGGTGGTCGAGAACATCCATCGCCACCAGCAGCTGTTTCCCGGCAGGACGCTGGCGCAGATCATTCCCGGCGCGGTCGACGAGGTGGGCGGCCCGACGATTCTCGCGACGCTCACGGTCATCGCCGCCCTGCTGCCGATGGCATTCGTGTCCGGCCTGATGGGCCCGTACATGAGCCCGATCCCGATCAACGCCAGCATGGGCATGCTGCTCTCGCTGGCCATCGCGTTTGTCGTCACGCCGTGGCTGGCGCGGATCTGGATGAAGGCGGCGCCGACGGGCGCCGCCGCCGCCGAAGGTCACGCCCCGGCGCCACGCGGGCTCGCCACCCGACTGGGACCCTTGTTCGAGCGACTTTTCCGGCCGCTGCTCGACGACCGGAGCGGCGCGCGCAACCGGCGCTTTCTCGGCCTGGGGATCGCAGTCCTGATCGTGGTGTCGATCGCGTTGCCCGCCACCGGCCTGGTGCTTCTGAAGATGCTTCCCTTCGACAACAAGTCAGAGTTCCAGGTCATCGTCGACATGCCCGCCGGCACGCCGGTCGAGCAGACCGCCGCGGTGTTGCGCGAACTCGGTGCCTACCTCGTCACCGTGCCCGAGGTCACCGACTACCAGGCCTATGCCGGCACCGCCGCGCCGATCAACTTCAACGGCCTGGTGCGGCAGTACTACCTGCGCACGGGCGGGGCCGTTGGCGACCTGCAGGTCAACCTGGTCGACAAGCACTTGCGCTCGGCGCAGAGCCACGCGATCGCCACGCGGGTGCGGCCCGCCCTGCAGACGATTGGCCGGCGCTTCGGCGCCAATGTCAAGGTCGTCGAAGTGCCTCCCGGGCCGCCGGTGCTCTCGCCGCTGGTGGCCGAGATCTACGGCCCGGAAGACGAAGGACGGCGCCAAGTCGCCAAGGCCGTGCGAGCCGTGTTCGAACGGACCACTGGCCTCGTCGACGTCGACGACAGCAGCATCGCGCAGGCACCAAAGACGACGCTGCTGGTCGATCGTCAGAAGGCGGCCATGCTCGGCGTGCCGCAACAAGCCATCGTGTCGACGCTGCGCGCCGGGCTGCTCGGCGATGCCACAGCGTATCTTCACGACCAGAGCAAGTACCCCGCGGCCGCCGTCCTGCAGCTACCCGCGGAACAGCACGGCGACCTGAACGCGTTGCTGCAGTTGGCGGTGCGCAGCGGCGACGGCAAGCTCGTGCCGATCCGCGAACTGGTGACGGTGAGCGACACCGTGCGCGAGCAGCCGGCGTACCACAAGGATCTGTTGCCGGTGAACTATGTCGTTGCCGACATGGCCGGCGCCGTCGACAGTCCCCTGTACGGCATGTTCGCGATGCGCGGCGCGCTGCAGAAGATCGCCACGCCGGGTGGCGGCACGATCGTCGAATACTTCATCCGCCAGCCCGACGACGCCTGGCGCGACTACGCGCTCAAGTGGGACGGCGAGTGGCAGATCACGTACGAGACGTTCCGCGACATGGGCGCGGCCTACGCGGTCGGCCTGATCCTGATCTACCTGCTCGTGGTGGCGCAGTTCGGCTCGTACCTGACGCCGCTGATCATCATGGCGCCGATCCCGCTGACGATCATCGGCGTGATGCCGGGACACGCGCTGCTGGGCGCGCAATACACCGCGACCAGCATGATCGGAATGATCGCGCTGGCCGGGATCATCGTCCGCAATTCGATCCTGCTGGTCGACTTCATCAACCTGCAGCTGCGCGAAGGCATGGACTTCAAGCACGCGGTCGTGCACTCGGCGATCACCCGGGCCCAGCCGATCCTGCTGACCGGCCTGTCGGCGATGCTGGGCGCGTTCTTCATCCTCGACGACCCGATCTTCAACGGGCTGGCGATCTCGCTCATCTTCGGCATCCTGGTGTCGACCGTGCTCACGCTCGTCGTGATCCCCCTGCTCTATTTCATGGCCTATCGCCATCGTCTCGGCGCCATCGCCGGCACGCCGCAGGCCATCGCCGCTTCCCTCGTCGTCCCTCAAGGAGCTTGAAATGACCTCATGGCAACTGGTTCGCCTCGTCGCAGGCACGTTCATCCTGCTATCGCTCGCGCTTGCCATCCCCGGCAGCCCGATCTTCGTCAGCCCCTGGTTCCTCGCCTTCACGGCATTCGTCGGCGTCAACCTGCTGCAGAGCGCCGTGACGAAGTGGTGCCTGATGGAAACGATCATGCGCAGGCTCGGCGCTCGCGCGGGCGCCTGACGGCAAGCGACGCGATGCCAACGTACAGCCGCTTTCGGCTCAGCGCCCTGCTGCTCGGCGCGCTGTCGGCCATGGCCGTGCCTGCCGCGGCGACGGACCTGATCGAGGCGTGGCGAGCGGCCCAGCAACATGACCTCGACTACGCGGCCGCCCGCTCCGGGCAGGCAGCTGGAGCGACCCGTCGTGACCAGGCGAGCGCACTCTGGCGCCCGACGGTCGTCTTGTCCGGCACGGCCGGCGTGGCGCGCGGCGACACGTCCGTCAGCGGCGCGCAGTTTTCGGCGCCCGGCCTCGGCACCTCGACCGGCGTGGGGTTCGATACCTCGGTCAATCGCGGCCTGCTCGGCCGCTGGGCGGTGCAGGCGAGCCTGCCGCTCTACAACCGCGAGCGCGACGCTCAGGGGCGGCAGCTCGACCTGTCGGCCGACGTTGCCGACCTCGAATGGGAGGACGCGCGGCAGACGCTGATGCTTGTCACCACGGAACGCTATCTCGATGTCGTCCTGGCCCAGGAGTCATTGCGGGTTTTGCGCCGGCAACAGCTTGCCGTGGACCAGGCGTTGACCGAAACGCGGGACCGCTTCCGTCTTGGCGACGTCCCGGTCACCGACACGCATGAGGCCGCGGCGCGTTCCGACGCGATCGGTGCCCAGGTGCTGGCGCTCGAGACGGACCTGCAACTCAAGCAGGCGACCCTCTCCGACGCCACCGGCCTGCAGCCGGCGGCCATGCAGCTGATGCTTCCCGGCGCCGGGACGGCAAGCCCGGAGACCCGGGCTCTCGGCCAGTGGCTGGCCGATGCCGACGCAGGAAACCTCCAACTGCGCATGCGCTTGACCGCCGTCGAGGTGGCGCGACAGGAGTCATCCAGGAGCAGCAGCGCGTTCTCGCCCAGCGTCGACCTCGTCGCGCAGATCGGACGCGAGCGGCTGGGCGGCAGGGGCGACTTCGGATCGGCGAGCAGCGCATCGGGCAACGGCGTGATCGGCGTCCAGCTTGTCGTGCCGCTCTACACGGGCGGCATGCGCGACGCACGACACGAGGAAGCGCAGCACGCGATCGACAAGGCGCAGGCACAGACCGAGCGGACCCGCCAGACGGTCGCGCAGCAGGTCCGTGCCATCGT